>JBAXMO010000011.1:0-21447 GCA_037134255.1 Actinomycetes bacterium
ACCATCGATTTCATAGGGCAGGTCGTGTCGATGCGTTTCGAACCAACCACTGGCTGCCACCATCGCGAGCTCGCCCTGCACGTGTTGCACCGTCGGAGCCACCGAGAAGCCAAAGTTATCGAGGGCCGCGAGAGCCTGGTCGTGACCGGTAATCGAGGCCAGTTCCTCGTGGCCCTCTAGGACAACCAATTGGTACGCGAGAAATGAGAGGGGCCGACGAGCGGTAGCGACCGGGTCCTTCTGACGGAGCGAACCGGCGGCCGTATTGCGAGGATTAGCGAACAGTCGCTCCCCCGCCTTGGCGAGCGATGCATTCAGCTGATCAAAAGCGGCCTTATCGATGTAGACCTCGCCGCGGACTTCCAGCCGCCCGGTCGATTTCACACCATTAAGGGCTTGGGGCACCGAGGCCATGGTGGCCACGTTGGCGGTGACGTCTTCACCGACACGGCCATCACCTCGCGTGGCCGAGACGGAGTACTGCCCATCGACATAAAGAATCGATAGTGCCAAACCGTCGATCTTGGGTTCAATCGAGAACTCGACATCGTCGCGACCGAGTGCTTTAACGAGACGGTCGCTCCACTCCCGCAACTCCGCCTCATCAAAGACATTGTCCAGGCTGAGCATTGGTTGTCCGTGACTGACCGGACTAAAGGCCGTCGAGGTCGGTGCGCCGACTCGCAGCGACGGAGAGTTCTCCACTACGAGTTCAGGGTGCGCCGCTTCAAGCCCAATCAGCTCTTTAACCAGTTGGTCGTAGTCCGCGTCAGGAATGACGGGACTGTCTTCAACGAAGTAACGCTCCGAGTGAAAGGCGATCTGCTCTCGCAGTTCCGCGACTCGCTCTGCCGGTGCGGTCATCGCCCTACCTGAGCCGCACCGAGCACGTGTCGGCCGGTTTCGGCGTCGTAGAAGACGACTGATTGCCCGGCGGATACGGGACGAGCGGGCTCATCGAGAATGAGGCGTGGTGCATCACCAATTTCCAAGGTGGCACCCATGGGGCGCCCGTGTGCGCTCCACTGCACCATGACGTGAGTGCCGCTAGGCACTTCGTCGTAGGCGAACGTGAGCGAATCAGGGCGCAGTGCGAGTGACGAGACCATGATGGCTTCAATCCGGTCTACTTCAACGCGTCGATTCTCCAAATCAACGGACGCCACAAATCGACGTTCGCCGTCAAAGCCCGGTGCAATCCCGCGACGCTGACCAAGTGTTACGAGCTGCGCGGCCGGCACTCGGCCTACGACTGTCTGAGTCACCCGGTCAAAGACTTCGGCCGACGTGAGATCAATGCGTTGGCCCAAGAACTCTTCGCGACCGCGACTGGCTTCAATGAAACAGACGTCTTGCGAATCGGGCTTGTTCCACGTACGTAGGTTGAGCCGCTCGGCGTGAACTCGCACTTCCTCTTTGTTCATTCCACCAATTGGCAGCATGAGACGCTGCAAAATCGGACCCCGTACATACCCCAAGACGTAACTCTGATCCTTGAGGGGATCAACGCTGCGCGTCAACGTGGGCCGACCATTCCATAATTCCACCAGTGCGTGGTGGCCGGTCGCGACCGCATCAAAACCAAGACGCTCGGCTCGTTCAAAGAGGAGATCGAATTTGATAACTCGATTGCACTCAATACAAGGGTTAGGTGTCAGCCCCGCGGCGTGATCATCGACGAAGGGCTTTACGACGGCGGCTTCAAACTCGGATGTGTAGTTGAAAATGTGATGGTCAATGTCCAGCGAGTGGGCGACACGTCGGGCGTCGTCAACATCAGAAACTGAGCAACAGCCTGAATCCGATGCGCCACCCCAGAGCTTCAGCGTCGCTCCGACAACATCGTGACCCGCTTCTTTCAAGAGGGCGGCAGCGACTGACGAGTCAACCCCTCCACTCATTGCCACCAGAACACGCATAGTGACAGTTTGCCAGCCGGCGGTGACTTCTACTTCTCTCCGCGGAGACCGTAGACCACGTCCGCAAACACGGCGATGAGTTGATCGACATCTTCCTTGGTCGTTTCTCGTCCCATTGTGAAGCGCAGGGCGCCGCGGGCCTTATCTTCTGGCATTTTCATCGCTTCCAAGACGTGGCTCATGACCGACGCTCCGCTCGAACAACTCGCTCCCGCGGATGCGGCAATGCCCGCATTGTCTAGCAAGAACAACAACTCTTCACTGGCGAGACCCTCAACAGTGAGATGAGTACAACCCGGTACGCGAGTCTCTTCAGTCGCCGTGATTGCCACACCCGGGATGTAACGAAGCGCAGCTTCGAGTCGGACGCGCAGGGCGCTGACGCGTTCATTAACTTCCATCCGCTCACGATCAACGACCTGACAAGCGGCGGCGAGTCCTACGGCGGCGGCGACGTCTACGGTGCCTCCACGGTGTCCCCGCTCTTGGCCTCCCCCGACTGAAACTGGGGAGAGCTTGATCTCCCGCCGCAGAATCAGGGCACCAGAATTCACTGGACCACCAAGCTTGTGCGCCGCAATGGAAATCATGTCGATACTTTCCGTCATCGCTGGCAAGTAGAGCCACGGTGCGCCCGCCACGGCATCCGTGTGAGAAACCCCGCCATCGGGCACGCCACCCGCGGTGACACTGCCGACCACTGGAATCGGCTGGTAAACACCCGTCTCATTATTGACGGTCATCACGCTCACGATGGCCGTATTGGGCCCAACGTTTTCCCAGAGGGATGAGGTGGTAACGATTCCGAAATCATCCACATCGAGAAACCGGACACGGACATCATCAAACTCATCGGCCAACGCCAAAGCCGTATTGAGTACGGCGTGATGTTCGGTGGGCGAAATGACAATGTCGCTGACTTTGTGGTGTTGGCGATGCTCACGAACGACTCCGGAAATCGCGAGGTGACACGACTCGGTGCCACCCGCAGTAAAAATCACTTCGTGAGCTGGCTGGCCGACAAAGTTAGCCACGATGTCGCGGGCATCCTCGATAGCCCGACGAGCGGCGCGTGCAGCGCTGTGCATCCCTGAAGGATTACCCACTACACCGTGTTGCCATGGTGCCATGGCCTCGGCTACTTCATCGAGCCGCGGGGCACTGGCACCGTGGTCGAAGTAGAGATTCTGCTCGCTCATGCTTGGTAGAAGGTCTTCACGTTGACAAACTCCTTGATGCCGTATGCCGAGAGCTCCCGTCCAAAGCCCGAATTCTTAATACCGCCAAAAGGCAACTCGGGCAGCGAGGCAACTACCGCATTGGCAAAAACCATACCGGCTTCAATACCGGAAATGGCAGCGTCCACTTCGGCCTGATCAGTCGCCCAAATGGAGCCTCCAAGGCCCCAGGGTGTTGCGTTGGCCAGGGCAATTGCTGCCGACAAATCAGGCACCGTGTGCACGACCGCCACCGGCCCAAAGAGCTCCTCGCACCCGGCACGACTCGCAAAATCCACGTCCACCAACACAGTGGGTGGATAGAAAAAGCCGGGCCCGTCCAGAGGGGCGCCACCGGTGAGGGCGCGTGCACCTTTCTTTATCCCGTCGTTCACTTGTGCGGCGAGCCCATCACGCTGAGCGGCACTCACGAGTGGCCCCACCACAGTCGAGGGATCAAGGGGGTTACCGACCACGACGGCAGCCATGGCTTCGACGAAGCGAGTGGTGAACTCCTCGGCCCGAGAGGCCACCACGATGAAGCGCTTGGAGGCAATACAGCTCTGTCCGTTGTTCTGGACTCGTGCCGTCACCGCAAAGGGAATGGCGTCATCGAGATTGGCCGAATCAGCGACAATGAAGGCGTCGGATCCGCCGAGCTCCAATACGCACTTTTTTAGATTTCGTCCGGCGATCTCCGCGACCGAACGACCGGCTCGCTCGGAGCCCGTCAGTGTGACGGCCGCTACGCGGGGGTCGGCGATAACAGCTTCGATGTCCTCAACTTCAATGAACGCATTTTGAAAAACACCCTCGGGAAAGCCGGCACGAAGAAACAGCATGCCGAGAAATTCGGCGCAGGCGGGCACATTGGGGGCGTGCTTCAAAATGCCGACGTTGCCGGCCATCAATGTGGGCGCTGCGAATCGGACGGCCTGCCACAGCGGAAAGTTCCAAGGCATGATCGCCAGCACGGGACCAATCGGATCAAATCGAATACCCGAAGCGGAACCGCTCGTCGCGATTAACTCACTCGCCAACATTGCTTCAGAGTGCTCGGCGTAGTACCGCATAGTCATAGCGCACTTGGCCACTTCACCCTTAGCGGCGGCGAAGGTCTTGCCCATCTCACGTGACATCATCTCGGCAACAACGGGCACCTCGCTCTCGAGGAGCTCGGCCGCACGATTCAAAAATAGGGCTCGCTCCTCGAAGCTGGTATGCCGCCATGATTCAAACGCGCGGTGGGAGCGATCAAGAACCGTTTCTATACCGGCAGCATCGAGTGAGGGGTAGGTGGCAATGACTTCACCGGTGGTGGGGTTAGTAGCAACAAATGGCATAGTGGCAGTTTGTCAGGCGTTCGGGGTTGGCGTATCACCCATCACGGAAATAAAGCGTGGCGCACCAGCACGAACGGCCAGGTAAACGCAGACCATCAAGGCCGTGCTGATAAGTGTCACCGGACGGAGTCCGAACCGGTGAACGAAGAAGCTCTGGATAAAGGCTCCGAGGGGGTAGGCCACCGACAGGCTCATGGTGTACAGCGAGAGGATTCGAGAGCGTTCGCCGCCAGGGGCGTGGAGTTGCACGACGGAGTTCAGACCCGTCAGGGTCCCGATGTAAGCAGCGCCCACGACCACCATGACCACAACAGCCACGCTCAAGGTGGGACTCACCGCATAGCCAGCCAAGCCCACAATCATGACGATGAGCGAACCCTCTAGGACCTTGAGGCGAGACGTTCGAGCCGCAAGCGCAGGCAGGAGAATTGCCCCCAACACGGCACCTACCCCTTGGGCGGTGACGAGGGAACTCGTCCCCACTTCGCCGGCGTGAAAGACCTCAATGGCCATAGTGGGAACGAAGGAGATGAAGGGACTCATGATGAACGCAATCACCGCGATACTCAAAATGGGCGAGCGAGTACCCCGGACCGCCATGGCGGTCTTGGCTCCATGCCGAATCTGATCGAAGAGATGACCCACCGGCGCAACCAACTGACGAGGTCGGCTCTTGACGAATCCGTAAATCAAGACGACAAAGTAGAACGTTCCAGCATTGATCGCGAAGCACCAACCCGCTGAACCAAAACCCATGACAACGCCGGCCAACATCGGGCCGATGATTCGACCGAGATTGAACTGCGCCGATGACAATGAAACGGCCGCTAGTACTTCATCGGTTTCGACGAGATCGCGAAGCAACGACTGCCAACTGGCCCAAGAGCTAGCTCCCGCAAAACCCTCCACAATGGCGATCAGGACTGCGTCGATTGGGCGCAGATGACCAGTGAGGTAGAGAGCGGCCAACGTTGTGGCGCACAGGGCCATGGCTCCGTTTGAAATCTGAATGATTCGCTCCCGGCTCATCCGGTCCGCCAGCGCACCACCAACCGGTGAGGCAATGGCACTGGGCAGCCAGGCCGCCAGCGTCAAGAGTCCCAGCCACACGGCATTGTGTGTCGTGACCTGGAGGTACACCCCCATGGCCACCGACTGCATCCAAGTGCCCGACGAGGAAACGAAGGAGCTAATGAGAGCCAGTCGAAAACTGCGATGGCGTAAAGGTGCAAAAGACGCAGAAGCCATGCAGGGACGCTAGTCGGGTCGCACTACTCTCCCTCCGTGCCCACGAACGAGCTCCGCATCGCACACCACATGGTGGCCGAAGGTCAGCGCGTCGTACTGCTGACGGGTGCGGGGATATCTACGGCATCGGGTATTCCCGACTATCGCGGACCTGATGGTGTCTGGACAAAAAATCCCGGTGCGGAAGTGCGTGCCCACATTGACGTTTGGATGTCGGACGTAGATGTGCGCCGGGCCGGATGGCAACGTCGAGCCAATATGTCATGGGAAACCGTCGAACCCAATGCGGCTCATTATGCGGTCGCTGACTTTGCCCTACGAGAAACCCTCGACGTGGTGGTAACGCAGAACATCGATGGCCTGCATCAGAAGGCGGGCCTCACCGGGGAACGGCTGATTGAAATCCACGGAACAGTGCACGAATCTCTCTGCATGCGCTGCGGTTCGCGTGGTCCAATCGAGCTGACCATTCATCGCGTAGAGGCCGGCGATACCGACCCCCGCTGTGAAACAATTTCCGGAGTCAACCATTGTGGCGGCATTTTGAAGGCCGCCACAATTTCCTTTGGCCAGTCACTCATCATCGAAGATTTGAACCGGGCTGAGCGGGCCGCCCGTGAGTGCGACGTATTCATTGCCGCCGGCTCCACACTCGGGGTCTACCCCATTGCGGCGATTGTGCCTGTAGCCCAGAGAGCTGGAGCGAAGATCATCATCGCGAATGGCAGCCCCACCGAGATGGACGCGCTGGCCGACATTGTGGTCGCTGGCGACCTCACCGAGACGTTGCCAGCGATACTGGCTGGTTAGTTGTCGTCGTGCTTCTTAAGACGCGGACGCAGGGCAAACCAGAAGACTGAAAACAGAGTCACCACAACACCGACAATGCCGAGGGTCTTCTTCTTGCTACCGGTGGAGGATTCGTTGCTCATACCCCCATGGTACGGCGATACCCCGGGGTTTGCACCCCGGGGTATCAATAGTTCGAACTGCTGAGGCTTAGGCCTGGTGGGCCGCTTCAATCACGAATTCCAACGAAACCTTGTGAGATACCACGAGGTTGCCGTTTTCGAGAGTGCCTTCGAAGTTGACGTTGAAGTCACGACGGTCGATTTCACCACGTGCTTCGAAGCCAGCAACCGTAACGCCAGGCGCCATGCCTGGTCCCGTGCCGAGGAATTCGAGCTCGAAATTGACAGTCTTTGTGACGCCACGGAGGGTCAGCTCGGCTTCAAGGTCGCAGAGGTCGCCGCTCCTAGCGGTGATCTTCTTCGAGACAAACTCCAGCGTGGGGTGGTTCTCAAGGTCCAAAAAGTCGGGGCTCTTGAGGTGACCATCACGCATCTCGTTGTTCGTGGTGATTGATCCGGCCTGCACGGTGGCGGTCACTGAAGAGGTGTCGGCGGTTTCGCCAATAACGACAGTTCCAGCGAACTCGGTAAACGAACCACGAACCTTGGCGGCCATCAGGTGGCGCACGGTGAAGTTCACGGACGAGTGAACTGAATCGACGTTGTAGGTACCGGGAGTGGGCAAATTGCTCATTGAATATTCCTTATTTTGAGGGAGTTGTTGTGTCGAGAGTCATTATAGTTGCAAAGACAACTATTAGTCAAGCAATAACTTTAGTAGCAACCACTTGGCTACACTTTCCCTATGGTTACCGAGGAATTCTGCCCATCTAGAGACCCTCGAGTTCTGCTCTTCGCCCAACTTTCCGACACTAATGCCCGGCTCGAGCGCCAGCTTGACGGTGAACTTCGTTCTCGAGCCGAACTCCCGCTCCCCTGGTTCGAGACCCTACTTCGCCTGCGCCAGTCACTCGAAGGTCACTTAACGATGAGTGAAATTGCTGACGCCATCGTTCACTCGACCGGTGGCACCACGCGATTAATCGACCGTATGGAGGAGGAAGGGCTCGTTGCGCGTCAGGCCTGCCCCAAGGATCGTCGGGCCATCCACGTCGCAATCACGGAATCGGGTAACACCCGTTTCGACGAGGCACTGGACATTCACGTTGAGTTACTGGCCGAACTCTTTGATCGCAAGCTCTCAGCCGACGAACAGGCCCAACTCGTTGGGCTGTTGAGGAAGCTCCGCTAGTTCGTTGCCTTCGCCACCCAGGCCAGTGCGCCGGTGCGTTCGTCATCAAAGGAAAGTTCTTCACCGTCACCGATGCCAGCTGTTGCGTGAATCTCGGTAGCGAGTACCTCGCTGGCTACGAGCGCAAAACCATCAGACAGATCGTCGACACCCACCAAGTGCAGAGTGATGCGATCAGAGACGTCGAGCCCGGTCGTTTTACGGAGATCTTGAATCTGACGGACTAGATCGCGTAAGTAGCCGCGGCGGAGCAGTTCATCGTTCAAAGTGAGGTCTAGGGCAACAACTTCGCCTCCCTCGCGACCGACCGCGAAACCACCTTGACCCTTCACTCGTAGTTCGATGTCGTCGGGACTCAAGACAAAGTCCCCGGTTGAGAGGGTGAGAGAGACGGTTTCGCCCCGTTCAAAGGCTGCGGCCACGGTCGCCCCGTCGAGTTGACTCAACGCCGGACGTAGTTCCTTGGCGGCCTCGCCGAGGCGAGGTCCGAGCGTTCGGAAGTTGGGAACCAGTTCGAAACTCAACACATCGGCCAGTTCCGTCCCGTACTCAATTGCGTCTACGTTGAGTTCTTCTTCAACGACGCCGGCGGGTGGGCGAGGACTGCCGGGTGGCAAGAAGACCAGGGCTCGAGCGAGCGGTTGGCGCACCTTGACTCCAGCGTCGGCCCGAGCGGCCCGACCCATCGAGGTCAGACTACGAGCGACAACCATGGCCGCTTCGAGGTCATCGTCAATGTCGGATTCGAGTGTGCGCGGCCAGTCCGCCAAGTGGACTGAGTGCGTCGCGTCGAGTCCAAACAGTTCCCGATACATCGAGTCCGCTACGAAGGGACAGAACGGTGCGAGTAGCAGCGAGACGCGCTGAAGCACTTCGAGCAACGTGGCTTGCGCCGCCAGAGAGTCGGAGCGAGGGGCGTTGGGGTCAGTGCGCCAAAAACGTCGGCGACTGCGGCGGACGTACCAGTTCGACAAGTCGTCGACGAGCCCCGAAACGGCCGAGGCCGCCGGCAATGGCTCGTAGCCATCAAGGGATTCAGTGACAATCTTGGTCGTCCGCTCGAGGCGCGACAGAATCCAACGATCCATGTCGGGCCGATCGGCTCGGACGGGAATTTCGGCATCCTGAGGATCAAACCCGTTGAGCGACGCGTAGGTCGTGAAGAAGCTGTAGGTATTCCACAACGTGCCGAGCGTCTCACGCATTGATGAATCGATGGCCCCGAGTGATGCACGGGTAGGTGTCCACGGGGAACCTTGCGAGAACATCCACCAGCGCAGCGGATCGGCGCCACGAGAGTTCAACACTTCCCACGGGTCAATCACGTTGCCTACGGATTTGCTCATCTTGCGACCATCAACATCCACAATGTGCCCGAGGCAGAGAACGTGTTCGTACGGCTTGGCCCCAAAGACGAGGGAGTTCACTGCCAACAGTGAGTAGAACCACCCTCGGGTCTGGTCAATGGCTTCGGCGATGAATTGCGCTGGGAAGTTAAAGAGGGCTTCGGAGCCGGGCACGTGGGGATAGCCAACTTGTGCGGCCGGCATGGCACCAGAGTCGAACCAGGCATCGATGACTGGCTCCACTCGCTTCGCTTCAACACCACAGGTGGGACAAGCAAAGGTCACGGCGTCAATAGAGGGACGGTGGGGATCTAAATCGGAGAGATCTCGCTTGGTGAGTTCACCTAACTCCTTGAGCGAGCCAATACACGTGAGGTGTCCATCGCCACAACGCCAAATCGGCAGTGGCGTCCCCCAGAAACGGTCGCGCGAAAGGGCCCAGTCAACGTTGTTGGCGAGCCACTCACCAAATCGTCCTTCGCGAATGTGCTCCGGGTGCCAGTCGATGGTCTTGTTCTCATTGACCATGAGCTCTTTGAACTTGGAGGTCGCGATGTACCAACTGGGCTTACCCCAGTAGATAAGAACGGTCGAGCATCGCCAGCAGTGAGGCAGGGAGTGCTCGTAGTTGAAGCGGCGAATCAAGATGCCACGGCGCTCAAGCTCATTGTTGATTTCAGCGTTGGCATCACGAACACCAATGCCAGCCAGCCACGGCACCTGCGAGGTAAATGCGCCATCGGGACCAACGGGGTTGACGGTGGGCAGACCATTCATTCGCGCGACCTGACGGTCGACTTCGCCGAATGCTGGAGAGAGGTGCACAAGCCCGGTGCCATCTTCGGTCGTGACGTAGTCAGCGGGAACGACGCGGCAGGCATCGGCGTCTTCAGGGAGTTCCACGTCATCGAAGGGACGGCGGTAGTGCAGTCCGACGAGTTGGCTACCGCTGAACGTGGCATCCGGCTTGACGCCCTCGCCACAAACAGCTTCCACGAGTGCTTCGGCCATCACGAGGCCGTTGACGACGGCGTAGCTCACCTCAGGGTTCACCGCGACACCGACGTTGCTGAGCAACGTCCACGGTGTCGTCGTCCAGACCGCTAGGTGAGTAGCGCCAGGGAGATCGTGGGTGTCAGTGATTTCGAGCTGGACGTAGCAGCTCTCGTCGAATTCATCGGTGTAGACACCGGGTTGACCGAGCTCGTGACTCGACAGAGCCGTACCGCAACGCGGGCAGTAGGGCACGACCTTGAGGTCTTCGTAGAGCAGTTCTTTGTTGAAGAGTTGCTGTAGCTGCCACCAGACTGATTCGACGTAACTGGTGTGATAGGTCCAGTAGGCCGATTCCAGATCGACCCAGTAACCAATGCGCTCGGTGAGCTTTTCAAACTCCCCAACGTAGGTATGAACGCTCTCTCGACAGAGGCGCGTGAACTCGGCGATACCGACTTCTTCTTCAATGGCCTTTTTGCCGGAGATCCCGAGGCGCTTTTCGACTTCGACTTCCACCGGCAACCCGTGCGTGTCCCAGCCGGCCCGACGCTGGACAAAATGGCCCTGCATGGTTTGGTAGCGGCAGAAAAAGTCCTTATAGATACGGGCCCAGACGTGGTGCAGGCCCGGTTTGCCATTGGCCGTCGGGGGGCCCTCATAAAAGACCCAAGGGGCGGCCCCTTCGCGCTGCTGCATCGAGCGGGCGAAGACATCGTGCTCACGCCAACGAACGAGCTCGGCTTCTTCGAGCGCGACGAAATCGATTTCAGCACTAACTGGACGGAACACAAATCCCCTTTGTCTGTTCCTATCGTAGAAGACGACGACACACCAACCGTTTTCTCCTAGGGTGCCCTCGTGCAGTTGACCATCGAGCGTGAAGCCTCCTCCTCCCCGGCCGTTCGTGCGCTGATCTACTGCGCCCTCGAGGAACTCGGTCGCCGTTATGGGAGTAATGCGGATGACCACAGCCTCTCTTTCGACGAACTCGAACTGCCAACTGGGGCCTTCTTTGTGGCCCGACTCGATTCTCACCTCGCTGGAGGTGTGGCTCTTAGAAAGATTGGTGAGTCCAGCGAGCGAGCCGCGGAAGTCAAGCGACTGTGGGTGCGACCCGACCTCCGTCAGGCGGGAGTCGCCCAGCAACTCATGGTGGCGCTGGAGAAGTTTGCACCAACCTTGGATGTGACGTCGATCTACCTCGAGACGGGTGACAAGCAGCCGGAGGCCATCAAGTTTTACGCCCGCATTGGCTACGAACGCATCGCGGCCTTCCCCGATGGGGTCGACCACTACCCCGAAGGACTCAAGTTCCTAAAGGTATTGGCGAACTAGTTCGCAAATCGTTGGTCGAGCCACTCCGGGGTGAGTTCGTCCAATGAGTTCAACACTAAGTCGGCAATTTGAAAGGCCGGCATGCGCAGTTCATCGGCCACGGGAACTGCCACACACGTCATGCGACCGGCCTTGGCGGCAAGTACGCCGGCTGCCGAATCCTCAAACACGAGACAGGAGGTCGGCGCTGCGCCGAGTGCTTTTGCCGCGGTGAGAAAGACTCCGGGGTGAGGCTTACCGTAAGGCTCGATGTCGGCCGAGTGGATTGATTGGAAGCGACTGACAAGATCAAAGTTCATGAGGCACCTCATAATCAGGGGCATCGGAGTCGAACTCGCGACCGCAATCGGTCCCCGCTCTGAGGCCAATTCAATGGCCCGCAGGGCGCCTGGCATCATCACGCCTTCGGACTCCACTAAATCTCCGACCGCTTGCAGAATCATCCCGACCACTTCGGGTCGCGATGGTGCATCCCACGGGTGCTGGGCGAACCAGTAATCGACAACTTCAGAAACGAACATGCCCTTAGTCAGGCGCACCTCGCCGGGAGGAATCGGCACGCCGAGGTCGCCAAGAATTTTGAGTTCGGCCTTGTGCCAGAGAATCTCTGAATCGAGGAGGAGCCCATCCATGTCAAACAGGGTGGCGGTCAGCATGGAACTACTTTCTCACAGCAACGAGATGTGGCTAACGAAGTGTTAGAGCGCGGCCTCAATAGCCGAGACCAGTGAGGCGTCTTCGGGGGCCACGAGTGGACCGAAACGTGTGATCGAACCGTCACGGCCAATCAGGAACTTCTCGAAGTTCCAGCGGATGTCACCGGTGTGCCCTTCGGCGTCAGTGGTTTCCGTCAAGATGCCGTAGAGCGGGTGACGACCTTCGCCGTTAACTTCGACCTTTTCGAGGAGCGGAAAGCTCACACCGTAGGAAGTCGAGCAGAAGGTCTGGATCTCTTCGGCGCTGCCGGGCTCCTGCTCACCAAACTGGTTGCAGGGAACGCCGAGGACGGTGAAGCCCTGGTCGGCGTAGTGCTGCTGCATCTCTTCGAGGCCGGTGTACTGGGGAGTGAGGCCGCACTTAGAGGCGACGTTCACGACGAGCACAACTTTGCCGGAGTAGGCGTCAAGCTTGGCTGGCGTGCCGTCGAGGTTGTTGATGTTGGTATCGAAAATAGTCATGACGGCACGATAGTGGCGAAGCCGTCACGCCACAACTAGGGCGTACGTGGCCTAGTTTGACGGGGAACGCCTAGGAGGGTGCCTCATGCGAGCAGTGAAGATCAACAACAACGAACTGGAGATTGTCTCGCAAGAAATTCCCCAGCCCGGCCCCGATGATGTCGTCATCGAAGTTCGGGCCGCCGGCTTGAATGCCGCCGACCTCTTGCAGCGGCGGGGCTTTTATCCCGCACCTCCCGGTTGGCCTAGCGATATTCCCGGCCTCGAGTGTGCCGGCGTGGTGCACGCCGTTGGTCTCAACGTCACTTCTGTTTCCGTGGGTGATCGTGTGGCGGCCATAGTCGGTGGGGGCGGACAGGCCACCCACTGTGTCGTACCGGCCGAACACCTCATTGCAGTCCCCGCATCGATCTCCGATACTGAAGCGGGTGGTTTTGCCGAAGCCTTCACGACCGCCTTTGACGCTCTCGTCCTGAACGCCCATATCGCGCCCAACGAACGAGTGCTCATCTCCGGCGCGGCCGGTGGCGTTGGTTTGGCCGCCATCCAGATCGTGCGAGCATTCGGCGCGACCGCGGTGGCGGTAACGCGCGACGACCGCCACCACGCCGCGCTTCTCGAACTCGGGGCCAGTGAGTGCGTCACTCTTGACCACGTTGGCACGATTGCCGACGTCGACGTCATTCTCGAACTTGTTGGAGCGGCCCACCTGGCAGTGGCGCAGACCAAGCTCCGCCCCTGGGGGCGAGACGTGGTCATTGGAGTTGGCAGCGGTGGGCGCGTTGATGTGGACCTACTCGGGCTCATGTCGCGCCGCGCGTCGCTGACCGGTTCCACACTGCGAGCTCGTTCGCGTGAAGAAAAGGCCACTATTACCCGTGCTGTGAACGAGCAATTGGTGCCCCTCTGGGCGAACGGCACCCTGCGCGTGGTCGTTAGCGACACTTTGCCGCTCGACCAAGTCAATGTGGCCTACGACCTCTTTGCGCAACCCGGCAAATTAGGAAAGATTGTGCTGGTCAACGAGGCCTAGCTCCACCGGTAGGTTGCAGCCGTGGCCATCGCCTACCCCGCACCTCATCCTTCGCGACTGAATCCTTCGCGGGTGGATTACGCCATCATCATGGCGGCTCACGATGCGGCGATCACAGCCAACGAATCGACATACCGCGACCCGGCCACGGGACTCCTAGTCCTAACCGTGCGCACCCACCTCGAGCGCGGTGCCTGCTGTGAGAGTGGCTGTCGCCACTGCCCGTTTCTCTGCGACTAGTGGGCACCACTGGGAACTTCGGCGTGGCCGAGTTCGTGGCGTTCAATATTGCAGAGCAGGTAGAAGGCAACGGCCGAAGCCAGAACGAAGATTGACCCCATCCGGAACGCCATGTCGAAACCATGGACCGTGGCGGCCGCTTTAAGTTCTGGCGTCACGTGGGCCATCGGCTTCGCCATGGCCACAGCGAGGAAATTGCCTGTCGCGGTGACGGCAACCGTGTTCTGAATTGCGGTACCGAACGAACCACCGATCTGCGACGATGTGTTCAAGAGGGCCGAGGCGGCACCGATGTCATGGAAGGGCGTCGCGTGCAATGCCGTCGTTGACTGACTCACAAAGACGCCACCAAGGCCGAGGCTCATCAACATCAAGCCGGGCAAGACGTGGGTCGCGTAGGAGCTCGTCGCGGTGAGCGTCGAGAGATAGAGCAGTCCGAATGCCGCCATGATCAGACCAACCGTCGCCAGCGGGCGCGGTCCAATCTTTGGCAACAGCTTGCTCGCCGATCCAGCCGAAACAATGACGCAGAGTGAGAACGGCAGGAAGCAGAGACCCGACTTCACCGCGGAATAACCATGAATGTTTTGAAAGTAGAAGGTCATGAACAAGAACATGCCGAAGATTCCCATACCACCCAGGACCGAGCTCAAATAGGCACCGCCACGGATGCGATTGAAGAGGCGCAGCGGCAGGAGTGGATGTGGGACGCGAGTTTCGAGAAAGAAGAAGAGACCAATGAGAGCTGCACCGCTCAGCATGAAGGTCAGTGCCGAAGTCGAGGCCCAGCCCTTCGTGGAGGCTTCCGAAACGCCGTACACAATGGCCAACATTCCACCAGTAGCCGTGATCGCGCCGGGGACGTCGTAGCGTGTGTCACCCTGCACCACACGGGATTCACGAACGTTCTTGCGAGTCAAGAAGATGGCGATGATGGCCATAGGAGTGTTAACCAAGAGACACCAGCGCCAGTTGGCGTACTGCGTCAACAGTCCGCCCATGATGAGACCAATGGCCGCACCGACTCCGGAAAGGGCACCGTAGACCGCGAAGGCCTTGGCGCGCTCTTTGGCGTCAGTAAAGGTGACCGAGAGCAAGGACAAGGCAGCCGGAGCCAAGAGCGCTCCGAACACTCCCTGCAAGCCACGGGCCGCAAAGAGTGCCTGCTGATTCCACGCGAGACCGCCCAACAGCGAGGCGAAGGCGAAGCCACCGAGGCCAATCATGAAGGCCTTCTTACGACCAATGAAGTCCGAGATGCGGCCACCGAGCAGCAGAAAGCCGCCGAAGGTCAAGGTGTAGGCCGTAATTGCCCATTGGCGATTGGCGTCGCTGATGTGCAGGGCCAGTTGCGCGTGCGGTAGGGCGATATTCACGATCGACGAGTCCAAGACCACCATGAGTTGGGCCAGGGCAATAGTGACCAGGGCGAACCAGCGACGAGGGTCGGGCATTTGAATTTCTTGGTCAGTCATAACAATTCTCGATTCGAGAGAAGGGGGGGTGTCCCCCACGCTAACCGTCAGCGAATGTCGAGGGCGTGACTACAGCAAAGTGCTGATGTCAATCGACGGCAAACCGTGAGCTTCGCCCACTGAACCGTAGGTGATCGCACCGTTCACCACATTGACACCTTCACGTAACGCGGCGTCTCGGCGAACGGCATCACGCCATCCGTGTCGAGCCAAGTTCATGACGTAGGGCATCGTGGCGTTCGAGAGGGCGTGAGTCGAGGTGTGCGGAACCCCACCGGGCATGTTGGCCACGCAGTAGAAGATGCATCCGTTGTGCTCAAAGACTGGGTCCGAGTGCGTCGTGGGACGGGTCGCTTCGAAACAGCCGCCCTGGTCGACTGAGATATCAACCAGGACGGAGCCTGGGCGCATACGGCTCACGAGGTCATTGGGAACCAGCTTCGGCGCCTTGGCACCAACGACGAGCACGGCACCAATAACGATGTCGGCCAGGAGGCAGGCCTCTTCGATGGCGTGTGCCGAAGAGGCCACTGTTTCAACATCCCCACGGAAGTGATGATCAACCTGACGAAGACGTTCCAAGTTTTTGTCGAAGATGTGAACATTGGCGTGCATGCCCACCGCCAACGTCGCTGCGGCCATACCGGCCACACCAGCACCGAGGACGACCACGTTGGCCGCCGCGACGCCCGGTACACCAGCAATCAACATGCCTCGGCCGCCACCAGCGCGCATGAGGTGATGCGCTCCCATAAAGGGGGCCATGCGACCAGCGACTTCGCTCATGGGAGTCAACAGTGGCAGGGAGTTGTCCGGCATCCGCACGGTCTCGTAGGCAATGGCCACATTGCCCGCATCGACGAGAGCATCAGTACAGGAACGACTCGCGGCGAGGTGGAGATACGTGAAGAGCACTTGGTCTTCACGTGCTTTCAAGCGATGAAACTCCGGCTCTATGGGTTCTTTGACCTTTAAGACCAGATCGGCCTCGGCCCAGATGTCATCAGCATTGTCCAAGAGCTCGGCTCCCGTGGCGACGTAGTCGGCGTCACGGATTGAAGAGCCGAGGCCCGCCCCGCGCTCAATGAGTACGCGGTGGCCTTCACCCACGAGTTCTCGTACGCCCGCGGGAGTCATCGCTACGCGGTATTCGTCAGTCTTTACTTCGCTCGGAACACCAATGATCATCGTTGATCAGCCCTCCACCTAAGTACTGCACACCCGTTACGTGAATTTCACCGGCGAGTGGAACTGCTTAAAAATCGAGATTGTGCATCACGTGCTTGATACGGGTGTAGTCCTCGAAACCATAAACCGACAAGTCCTTGCCGTATCCCGAGTTCTTGAATCCACCGTGAGGCATTTCGGCCACGATTGGAATGTGGGTGTTAATCCAGACACAGCCAAAATCGAGGTCGCGAGCAAAGCGCATCGCCCGGCCGTGATCGCGTGTCCAGACTGAACTCGCGAGTCCGTAGTCCACGCCATTGGCCCACGCCAGAGCTTCACCCTCGTCGCTGAACTGCTGCACGGTGATTACGGGTCCGAAAATTTCGCTCTGCACCATCTCGTCCTGCTGAGTCAGATTCGCCACCACCGTTGGGGCGATGAAGTATCCAGCGTCACCGACCGTGGCGCCCCCGGCCGCAAAGGTCGCGTGACTGGGCTTGCGAGAGAAGAAGCCCTTGACCCGCTCGAACTGATTGACGTTATTAACCGGCCCAAAGAGGGCATCTTCATTATCGGGATTACCAATCACGGTGTTCTTCGTGGCTTCAACGAGCGCATCGAGGAAGTCGCCGTGCACCTTCGGGCCAACGAGTACACGGGTAGCAGCGGTGCAGTCCTGGCCGGCGTTGAAGAAGCCGGCCATAGCGATGCCTTCGGCCGCTGCCTCAATATCCACATCGTCAAAGACGACGACTGGGGCCTTGCCACCGAGTTCGAGGTGAACGCGCTTCAGAGTCTTGGAGGCACTGGAGGCCACTTCCATACCGGCCCGAACCGATCCCGTTACTGAGACCATGGCGGGAATGGAGTGCTCCACCAGCGCGCGACCAGTATCCCGGTCACCACAGACGACGTTGAAGACTCCGGGAGGAAGGATCTCACCCATGATCTCGGCCATGAATAGTGTCGAAGCTGGCGTGGTGTCCGAGGGCTTTAAGACCATGGTGTTACCGGCGGCGAGGGCGGGAGCCCACTTCCATACCGCCATCATCATGGGGTAGTTCCACGGCGTCACGGCGCCACAGACACCAATCGGCTCACGGCGCACGTAGCTGGTGTGGCCCTCCATGTACTCCGCGGCTCCGCGGCCTTCCAGCACGCGAGCAGCACCGGCAAAGAAACGAATCTGGTCGACCATGGGTGGCACTTCTTCGCTCATCGTGACGGCGATGACCTTGCCGCAGTTCTCCGACTCGATGGCCACGATTTCTTCGGCGCGCGCTTCAATGGCGTCAGCAATCTTTAAGAGATACCCCGATCGCTCACTTGGCGTAGTGCGACGCCACGACTCAAAGGCGCGGGCCGCCGACTGCACGGCGGCGTCGATATCGGCACCATTGGAGATAGGCATCTCGGCAAAGGGCAGTCCCGTCACTGGGCTCAGCAGTTCGACGTACTTCCCCGAAGTCGGCGCGACGTACTCGCCTCCGATGTAGTTGGCCAATCGACGCATGCTGACTCCTCCGGGTTACCTTGGCGTAACGCTACCTCGCCCACTTTCTCATATAAATCAGGGGTGTTGCAACTCATTTACGAAGAATTTCGATGCAATTGCCCCCATGAGCGACTAAATGCGTAGTGATATGCGCTAGAGTGACGATATCCGTAGCCACGGAGTCGGAGACGACTACCGAGCAAAGGTTCAAATAATGCCAGGACAAACTGCAGACAAAGGACCCAAGAAGGTCCCCAAGAGGTCAGACGTCGAGATCATCTCGACCTCCACTGTCCTCGACTCTGTCGACCGGCGCATTGTCGAACTACTTCAGCGCGATGGTCGCCGTCCGTACGGGGCGATCGCCAACGACGTCGGTCTCTCAGAGGCTGCTGTTCGTCGGCGCGTGCAACGTCTTCGTGACTCGGGTGTGATGCAGATTGTGGCCATCACCGATCCACTGCAACTTGGTTACGGCCGAGAAGCTCTGATCGGCGTACGCGTCCAAGGTGACGTCCGTACCGTGGCCGACAAGATTGCATCAATTGAGGAAGCCAACTACGTCGTTATGACGGCTGGGAGCTTCGACATCATTGCCGAAGTTATTGCCGTTGATGACAACGCCTTAGTCCACCTGCTGAATGACTCCATCCGGAGTATTCCTGGCGTGACTGAAGTTGAGACCTTTCTCTACTTGAAGTTGGCAAAACAAACCTACGCTTGGGGAACCAAATGACATTGCACGAAATCATCAGCGACGGTATGACCGTTGCCAATCCCGAGCACGAGAGCCATACGCTCTCCGAGCGGGCTCGCCGGCATCTCTGGATGCACTTTTCTCGGCTGGGTTCGTATTCGGAAACCTCAGACATCCCCGTCATGGTGCGAGGAGAAGGTGCGTACATCTACGACGCACGAGGAAACCGTTACCTGGACGGCATCTCAGGACTCTTCACGTCTTCACTCGGACACGGCCGTCGCGATATCGCCGCCGTAGCCGCTCAGCAGATGAGCGAACTCGAGTACTTCCCGATTTGGACCTACGCCCACCCCCGCGCCATTGAACTGGCCGAGAAGCTGGCGTCGTTGGCCCCCGGCGATCTCAATCGCGTCTTTTTCACCAGCGGTGGTGGCGAAGGCGTGGAGTCAGCCTGGAAGCTGGCCCGCCAGTACCACCGCCTCCGTGGCGAGTCCGACCGTTACAAGGTCATCAGTCGCGATATCGCGTACCACGGCACCACCATGGGTGCTTTAACCATTACGTCGGTGCAGTCGTACCGCACACCATTTGAACCACTCGTTCCTGGTGCCATCAAGATTCCCAACACCAACTCATACCGCTCGGCAATGTACGACGCGAACCCCGCCGCCTTTGGTGAGTGGAGCGCCTCGCAGATTGAAGAGGCCATCTTGCGCGAAGGCCCCGATACGGTCGCGGCCGTCTTCCTCGAGCCCGTGCAAAACGCCGGTGGCTGTCTCACGCCTCCCCCGGGTTACTTCCAGAAGGTTCGCGAGATCTGCGACCGCTACGGCGTACTACTCGTCTCGGACGAAGTCATCTGCGCCTACGGTCGCCTCGGTACCTGGTTCGGGGGACAGAAGTACGACTTCGTTCCCGACATCATGGTGACCGCCAAGGGCTTGACGGCTGGTTACGCCCCCTTGGGCGCCATGATCGTCTCGGACCGTATCGCCGAGCCCTTCTTGCACGGAGACGAGTCATTCCTGCACGGCTTCACGTGGGCCGGACACCCCACCTCTGCCGCCGTTGCGCTCAAGGTCATTGACATCATCGAGACCGAGCACGTCCTCGAAAACGTCACCAATAACCAGGACTACTTCCGTAGCGCCCTCGAGACGTTGCGTGATATCCCAATTGTCGGAGACATTCGCGGCACCGGCTACTTCTACGGCGTTGAGCTCGTGAAGGACCAGGGCACCAAGGAGACCTTCGAGGGTGACGAGGCCGAGCACTTGCTACGGGGCCACCTCTCTCCCGAACTCTTCCGTCGTGGTTTGATCTGTCGCTCCGACGACCGTGGCGACCCCGTCGTTCAGTTCGCTCCACCGCTTATCGTGGGTCGCTCGGAAATCGACTGGATGGTCGGCACCCTTCGCGAAGTTCTCGAAGACTCTCTCCACCTTCTGTAGTCGTGCTCACCCCACCGCGTTCAATGTGGTGGGAGACGCTTGATGGTCCCGTTACGCCACGACCGGCGCTGAGTGAGCATCTCGATGTCGATGTGGCCATCGTTGGTGGTGGCTTCACCGGACTGTGGACGGCGCGGGAATTGCTCGAGCGAGACCCGGCGCTACGCATTGTGGTTGTCGAGCAGTCCGTCTGCGGCTTTGGTGCGTCGGGCCGGAATGGCGGCTGGGCGTCGGCTCTTTTCCCGGTAAGCGACTGGACTCTCGCCAAGCGATTTGGCGAGGACACTGTTGTCCCGCTGCACCACGCGCTCAACCGAGCCGTCGCCACCCTGGGCGAAGCATTACGTAACGATGACATCGACGGTCACTATCGACAAGGTGGCACGTTGACGTTCGCTCGAAGTCAAATACAAGCCGAACGACTGCAGCACCAGGTCGCACAGAACAGTGAACGGGGATTTGGCGACGAGTTGGCGTGGCTCTCGAGTGACGAAGCACGACAACGGGCAGATCTGCCCACTCTCTTTGGCGCCACATTCGCTCCCCACTGTGCCCGTATCAACCCCGCTCGGGTGGTGAGAGGTCTCGCCGACCGCCTTGTTGCGAGAGGGGTAGCCGTCTACGAGAACACCACGGCAACGGCTGTCGAGGAGGCCACGCCTTCGCGGCGGGCTCGCATCGTGACTCGTGGTGGAACTATCTCGGCGAACTACGTGGTCCGGGCGACCGAAGCCTTCACCGTTGGCCTCCCGGGACTACGTCGTGCGGTAGCTCCGATCTACTCACTCATGATTGCGACCGAACCACTGCCATCGTCATTCTGGGAGACGACCGGTTTTCGAGAGTACGAAACTTTTGCCGATGATCGGCACATGATTATTTACGGCCAGCGGACCGAAGACAATCGCATCGCCTTTGGTGGCCGAGGGGCGCCTTATCACTTCGGCTCTTCCATCAAGCCGAGCTACGACTACGACGACAAGGTCTTCCAATTGCTCGAAGGAACGTTGCGGGATCTGTTCCCCAATCTGCCTGGCGAAATTTCTCATCGGTGGGGCGGACCACTCGCGATGCCTCGCGACATGATGCCCTCGGTCAACGTTGATCACGCCACCGGGTTAGCTTCCGCAGGGGGTTACACCGGTGACGGTGTGGTCCTGGCCTACGTGGCGGGTCAGGCGTTGGCCGACCTCATCAC
>JBAXMO010000012.1:0-20237 GCA_037134255.1 Actinomycetes bacterium
CTGTTTCTGTTCACGCCGCATCGGTGCAAGGTTGTAATGAGTACCCTTCGACATTGCTAGATGGAACCATTTCCTTGTTTGGAACAGGTGGATTCGACGGGCTCCGGAGTAGTAGCAGTTGCTCTTGGAGTCAAGCAGGACGTTTCGACCTCGTACGAGCATCCGCTAGACCAAGTGTGACTCAATTCGGGAAGGCTCGATTTATCCCTAACGAAATAATTTGCCGACCCTTGAAGGCTGGACGGTTCCGGATCTTGACTTGAGTCCCGGTCTCATCGTCCAAAGGCATATCGTGTGAACATGGACATTTGGTACGACCTGCCGCCTGCAAATGTGAAGGTTTTGGTGTCTCTGCAGATCGAACAGCAAATGGCAAGAGCCTTGTGCAGTCCTCAATCAAGCCTGGGTGTCCTCACTGAATTTGCTAACAGTGTTGTTCGCGGTGGCGAGGAAGTGAAAATCGCCTTTCGAGTTCCCGAAATCAAAATCCGCTATCCCAATCGACGCACTGTACGAATCTTTACGTGGGGCCGAGGTGCGCCAGCGCCCATAGTTCTTGTGACAGATCAAAGAATCGTCTTCGGTCGATACAAGCTTGGATGGCGCACAAAGGATTCGAACTGGACCTGGGCTGAACTAGTGCTCAGCGAAGCCAAATCAGTTTCATCAGTTCATCGAGGTCGATTCGAAGTCGAACTTCCAAGTCAGCAGGCGACGGTACGACTCATCTTCGCAATGTGGATGTTCCGTCTTTCCTCGATTCGTCGCATTCGAGATGCTGTCGCGAATGCGGTCAACGGTGAAGTGGGTAAGGGTCCAAACACATAGAACGGTCTTCGCTGACACGCACCTGGTCAAACTAAAAAACGAGCCTTCTCCCGTTGGTAATCGTTGGCACTCCCAACGGGATTCGAACCCGTGCTGCCGCCGTGAAAGGGCGGTGTCCTAGGCCGCTAGACGATGGGAGCCAGAACTTTTCTCAGCCGAAGCTAAGACTTACACCTTAGTTCGTTGTCGGGCTGAGAGGATTTGAACCTCCGACCTCTGCGTCCCGAACGCAGCGCGCTAACCAAACTGCGCTACAGCCCGCCGGCGGGTTCCCCCAGCGGGCAACAATATTACTCGGGCTTTTTCTGAGATTTCAGAGCGGAGTCGACCATCTCTTGGGGCACCCCGTCGGGGTACTCTTCACCAATAATCTCAAGAATTCTGCGCTTTTCGACTCGGTAAACGCGGAGAACCCAGTTCTCGTGGACCACCATCACGCCCTCCTGAGGGAAGAAGCCCAGCTGATCGATGATGTAGCCACCGATGGTGACGTACTCACCTTCGGGGATGGGACAGCCAGCAACTTCGGCGACCTTGTCAATGTGTGCCTGGCCCTGGATCAACCAGCGCAGTTCGGTGATCTTGGCGACATCTTCTTCTTCGTCCTCGTCGAACTCGTCACCGAGGTCACCGACCAGGGGTTCTAAGAGGTCTCGCGTGGAAACGACACCGGCGACGCCTCCGTGTTCGTCCATCACAATCGCAAAGGTGCGGTGCTGCTGGCGCATTTCATCCAGGGCTTCAAAGACGGCTAGTGACTCAGTCAGTCGCAAGGGTTCGCGAATCTTTCGTTCAATCTCTCGTTCGTCGGGAAGCGAGACGCCAATGGCGCGTCGGCGACTGGAACTGCGAAAGAGGTCATTGACAAAGAGAACGCCGTCGACGTCGTCGAGGTCTTCGGTAACCACGGGAAAGCAGCTGTGCCCGGAGTCACGTACGGCTTCGGCCACCTGCTCGGGGGTGACGGGGTGAGTGAGATAGACCACGTCAACGCGGGGGGTCATGACGTCACGAAGTTCCAATTCGGCCAAGTCGTGAACTCGACGAATGATGTCTTTTTCGAATTCACTCACCACACGGTCTTCGTGGCGAGGGCGAAATCGGGCTAAGAGTCCGGAGGCTTTGGAGCCGGGATGGTGAGTGTCGTTCATTGAGGCGTCGGAGCGGCGACGCGGACGGTGGCGGGGCGCCACGCGTCATCCTCGTACCCTTCGCCGCGAAGCAACGCGCGGACGGCGCGACGAACGCGCAGCGGGTCAAGGGGCTTTACGACGAATCCTTCGGCACCGCTACGGCGGGCCAAGAAGACGTCGGGACGACGGTCGAGGAGCATTAGGACGGGCACGTGTGGTGCGGCGCCGTAGGACTCCTCGTGTCGCAGGTCAAGACAGATTGCCATGGCGCCCATGGCGCCAATCTGGAGGTCCAAGATGGCCAGGTCAATTGGCTGGGCGGCCACGGCGGCACGCACCCCAGGACCGGTCGCCACTTCGAGAATTTCGAGATCAGGACCTTCGAGCATGCTGCGAAGTTCCTGGCGCAGTGAAACGAGATCACTCGCGATAAGGACGGTTGCCACGGGGTAATCGTAGCGTGAAACCTCACTTTGGTGCTCTTGAGATTGCCGGGGCCTAGATGGCGAAATCTTTCACATGATTGGATTTGCTACCGGCGAACCGACCTCGTTAGTCTGCCTTCTCTTATCTGAACTGGGGGGTTCGTAGTGGCAATGCCTAACGCTGAGTGGATGGAACTTGGGGCCTGTCGAGCAGCGAATGCCCGCCTCTTTTTTGCGCCCGAGGAGAAAGAGCCCCGGGAGCTGCGCTTTGAGCGGGAGCGTCAAGCCAAGGCCGTCTGTGCGGACTGCGTGGTCAAAGACGAGTGTCTGGCCTACGCCCTTAGGAATCGGGAGCGCATTGGCGTTTGGGGCGGCTTAACCGAAGTTGAACGGGGCGCTCGCTTCTAATTCGAACGTCGAATGAGTTCGCTACTCCACGTCTTAGAGACGACAATGAGTAGAGCGAACGTTACGACGTGCACCCCGGTGCACCACAAACAGATGTGGTCGATGATTAAGAGTTCGGCGGCAATGAGCCACAGTACAAAGCCCATTCCCGACAGCAGGGAGGCGGCCCGGATGCGGTCGAGCAGTAGCGAGTTGCGACGCCAGACCCACGGGCTATTGATAACGACCATGGCGAGGAAGAAGGCCAGGCCGAGGTTGGAAACGGGCAGACCGAGAAACTTCGACTGGGCCGACGTCGTCACGGTGGCGCAGTTGACCAGGCCCTGATCGGAGCAGGCTAAGAACTCGACTCCTTTGTAGTGGGCAATCGTCAGGTACGTCGAGATAGCGACGCCCACGATGCTCAAGACGAAACTGGCCCAGACGATGCCCCTAGGAGTGCTGGGTGTTTCGCTGTCCACTAGAGGTGAAGCGCCTTCTTAGCTGCCTGCACACCCTTGGAGTTGCAGACGTTGCTCGGCTGCTGGTTGGTCTGCGAACAGATCGCGGCCGAAACCATGTTGGACGAAGCAATGACGCTACGAGAAATCGGATTGGTCGTGTCCGTCAGATTCTTCGCAATGTCGTCACGGACCTGGCCCTGGAACGAGCTGGGCGAGATTGACGATCCGGCCCACATGATGCGGTTGCCAATCGTGAAGAAGGGAATCGATCCGGCGTACTGAGGGTTCATGGTGGGGAAGTACTTCGAAGTGTCGTACTTGGTCACGATGGCCTGCTGTTCCGCGGTGGGCTTTTGCAAGATGGTGTAGTCGTTGCCGGCCGCGTTGATCTGGTTGGACTTCTCTTCGACGGTCTGTACTGCGATGTAGGGCGAGGTGAACGTCGACTTTTGGAACGTGAACGTTGGCGTGTTGGGGTAGACGTCTCGACTGGCCGATGACGTGTTTCCGAGAGTAGCCCAAGTACCAAAACGGCTCAACGCAACAATGGTCGGCCATCGCTGAGCGGCACAGAAGGGGCAGTACTCCGAGCCGTAGTACAAAACGCCCGGCAGCATCTTGCCAGTCGTGGCGTCCTTGAACATCAACTGGGGCTCGCCCAAGTGGACCTGAGGGGCCGTGACGAGCATGACGGGAGAATCGATGCCCACGGCGTCAAAGACTGCACTCGGCACGGTGGTCAGGTCGGTAGCGATTAAAGAAGACGTGGCCTCCCAGCCTCCGTTGGAGGTGTTGGCACTGCCCTTGTAGACCTTGACCACCACGAGGGCCGCGATAATCAAGACCACAACGCCTACGGCGATCCAGGTCACCAGACCAGCGGGACGACCGGACTGATTAGCCGGTTTACGGTTAGCGAGGGCGATATTGGCGTTCTTTGGGGTGGGCTTAGCCACGGGGACCTCCAGAGGGATGACGTGTCTTTAGCGTACCTTGTGACCCCCTGCCAGATAGGCGCGGGGGTAAGAATCAAGTAAATCGTGCGGTACGCTTCGCCCAATGTCCAACGTCATGGAGCCCCGTCCCGCCGCCACCGTCATGCTGGTTCGTGACGGGGATGTGGGTTTCGAAGTCTTGATGCTGAAGCGCAATTTGAAGTCGGACTTTGTAGGCGGGGCCTACGTATTTCCCGGCGGTGGCGTTGATGCCCTCGATGCTTCGCCCGGCACAGAAGTACTCGTTGAGGGACTCATCGATGCCGAGGCCTCTGCGCGACTTTCTATTTCGTCTGGCGGCCTCGCGTACTACGTTGCCTGTCTTCGCGAACTCTTTGAAGAAGCGGGACTGCTACTCGCTCGTGGTGCCAACGGCGAGTACGTTCGCTTCGATGATCCCGAAGTTCACGAGCGGTTTGCGACCCATCGCCGCGCCGTTAATGGGAGTGAGCGCCGCTTTCTCGACATCGTGGCCGAAGAGGGCCTCCGCCTCGATCTCACGGCCCTGGAGTACTACGCCCACTGGGTTACTCCGGTGGGGCCGCCTCGTCGATACGACACGCGGTTCTTCGTGGCGCTCGCTCCGGAGTATCAAGTGGCCGCCCACGACGCCGGTGAGACGATTGCTGACGAGTGGGTGCGTCCGAGTGATGCGCTGGAACGTCATCACGCCGGCGAGCTAGAGATGATCTTTCCGACTATTCGGAATCTCGAAGCCATCGCGCATTTGCCGCACGCTGCCGCCGTCTTGGAACACGCCCGCGAAAAGCAAGAGATTCTTCGGATCGAGCCGAAGTTTCTAACCGTGGATGGCGAAGTCACCATCGTGATGCCCGGTGATCCGGGCTGGACCAACTAACTCTGCTCTACGGCAGCGTTGAGGTCGTTCAGCATCCGCGCCGTACAGCCAGTCATACCGGCCGGAGGTGCAATCTCGGAAGTGAGCAGTTCGGCGAGGTCCTGAAAAATCTCTGCCGCCATCGTGTCACTCGAAACGGCCGGTGCTCCGGCGTCACCACCCGCGGCGATATGCGCCCGCAGCGGAATACTCGCGAGCAGCGGGGTTGAGAGTTCTGCAGCGAGGGCGATGCCACCACCACGACCAAAGACGTCGTGCTCTTGGCCACACTCACAGCTAAAGGGAGCCATGTTCTCAATAACGCCGAGGACGCGCACGTTGGACCTACGAGCAAAGTCGCCCATGCGTGCGGCCACGCGTTGAGCGGCCATGGCCGGAGTCGTCACAATGATGTGTCCCATGTGGGGGAGCAGGCGAGCGAGGGTCATCGAGATGTCGCCCGTGCCGGGCGGTGTGTCAATGATGAAGTAGTCGACCCCACTCCAGTTGGCATCTTCGATGAACTGTTGCACGGCCTTTTGAACAATGAGGCCACGCCAGAGCAGGGCCTTCTCTTCTTCGGCGAGAAAGCCCATGGAGAGCAGGCGCAGTGATCCGGTGCCGAACGTCTTTTCGAGGGGCTGCATCTTGCCGTCGCGCGCGGTGACGTCTCCGGCCATGCCGAGGAGACGCGGGAGTGAGAAGCCCCAGATGTCTGCATCCAGCACGCCGACCGTAAAACCCCGTTCGGCGAGGGCGACGGCGAGGTTGGCGGTGACGGAGGACTTACCGACGCCCCCCTTGCCAGAAGAGATGGCAATGACGGGAGTTGTGTGCGGAATAGTGGTGGTCGGAGCACTCTCCTGGGCCAGACGCCGGGCCGTGTCCATCAGGGTGGCCTTGGCGGAGGGGGACATGGTGCCGAGGACGATGGAGACCGAGGAGATGCCCTCCACCACCAGGGATGCCTCCTTGACGTCTCGCTCAATCTGGGCCCGTAGGGGGCAGGCTGCGGTAGTTAGGGCGACCTCAACAGTGGCGTGGGTGCCTTCGACCGTGATGGCGCCCACCATGCCCAAAGTGACGATCGAGGCGCCGAGTTCGGGGTCCAGGACGTACTGGAGCCGTTCTCGCAGGGCTTCGGCGGGCGTGGTCACGTACAGACGCTACCGCTAGGGGTGGAATTCTGCCGTCGCGGTCGCTACGCTTACACCAACGTTCTCTGCCTACCAAGGAGCATCATGACGACCTCAACTTCAGTCAACCTCTCATCAAAGTCCGCCAGCCCAATTGTCTTGACCGACGCGGCCATTATCAAGGTCGCTGAGCTCATTGCCGCCGAGGCCGCCGAAGAGACGTTGGCCCTGCGCATCGCGGTTAAGAGCGGTGGCTGCAGTGGCTTCCAGTACGACATGTTCTTTGACTCGGAGTTCGCTTCGGAAGACACCGTCAAGGAGTTCGGCACCGTCAAGGTCGTCGTTGACTCCGAGAGCGGTTCACTGCTCACCGGTGCGACGTTGGACTTCACCGACGGTCTGCAGGGTGCTGGCTTTCACATCACCAACCCCAACGCCACCAAGACGTGTGGCTGCGGCAACTCATTTAGCTAGTCGCTCCTCTGCGACGTAGTTTGTTTCGCCCCCGGGCCGAAACAGTGATCTCCTTACAACTCGTAGTCAATCGTTCACGCCCTAGGCAATGTCGTGATCACGCTGAGGTGAAAGAGAATGACGCCGACCGCCGTATGGTTAGTAGCGGGCAGTACAGACTGTTCCACCTGTCGAAAGGACTCGCATGAGCACTCCCGTTGGCCCCTATTCCGCCTGGCGCCGCGCCGGTGATTTCGTAATTCTCTCCGGCCAGATTGGTCTCGTTCCTGGTGCGGCCACGCCCACCATGATTGACGACACTGCCCCCGGACAGTTGCGTCAAGCCCTCGAGAACGCCAAGACGCTGTTGGCCGAAGCCGGCACCGATCTCGATCACGTCGTGAAGGCCACCTTGTTCCTACTCAGCATGGACGACTTCCCCGCCTGTAACGAAGTGTGGATGGAGTTCTTTAACGCCCCTCGTCCGACTCGCTCGACCATTGGCATTGCGCAACTGCCCTTTGGTGCGCGCTCCGAGGCTGAGCTCTGGGCCTACGCCCCCGAGGCCTAGTCCTCGATGGTGCGAGAGTTGTTCGCGCCGAACTTGTAGCCCACGCTACGAACAGTCTGAATCAGAAAAGCGTGCTCTTCACCGAGCTTCGCGCGCAGTCGTCGTACGTGGACGTCCACTGTGCGGGCCCCTCCGTAGTACTCATATCCCCAGACGCGATTAAGCAATGTTTCGCGGGAGAAGACTCGCTGCGGGTTGGTGGCGAGGAACTTTAAGAGCTCGTACTCCATGTAGGTCAAGTCCATGACTCGACCGGTAATGGTGGCCTGGTAGGTCTCGAGGTTGAGCACGAGCCCACCTTGCTCAACCAGTGAGGTGGCCCCTTCGTGGCCGGCCCGACGGAGTCGGTGGTGCAGGCGAGCGGCCAACTCGGAAGCGTCCACTGGCGCCACGACAAAGTCATCGAAGAGATCTTCGCGGAAGGTCAGCTCGTCGAGCTGGTAACGATCCAGCACCAAGATGATTGGACTTATTGCTCGTTCCCGCTGGCGCAGTTGGCGGCAGAGTCCCATGGCGTCGTTAAAGGCCAGCGACGTGGCGTCAACGAGAGCCCCGTCGAAACCCTCTTCCGGCTCCACGCGGGCGATGTCGTTGAGATGCGTTGAGCCGACGACGTGGGTTGTCACGCCGGCCGTTTCGAAGGCCTTGCGAACGGGCCCTTCGCACATCGGGATGACGAGAACGACGTCTTGCATTAGAGCAGAGGGAGGTAACGGGCCCATTCGAAGGGCGTAACTTCGGCACGGTACGAGGCCCACTCGGCTCGCTTGTTGCGGAGGAACCATTCGACGAGGTGATCGCCCAAGGTGTCGTGCAACAAGTCAGACTTTTCCATCAGCTCCACGGCTTCGGCCAGCGAACGAGGCAACGTACGAGTGGACTCGCCTTCGGCGGGCAGGGTGTAGTTACCTTCGACTCCCTTCAGGCCCGCAGCCAAAATAACGGCGAAGGCCAGGTAGGGGTTAGCAGCAGGATCTGGTGCGCGGTATTCGAGACGCGTTGATTCTGATCGACCGGTCTTGACGGTGGGAACGCGCACGAGTGTCGAAGGGATGAACCGCGCCCACGCAGCGTTGACCGGTGCTTCGTGTCCGGGCACCAGCCGCTTGTAGGAGTTGACCCACTGGTTGGTCACGGCCGTGATTTCGGGAGCGTGCTCCACGAGGCCGGCCATGAAGCTTTCGGCCACGGGCGAGAGTCCGTACTCATTGTCACCAATGAAGGCGTTCTGCCCGTCTTTCCAGAGTGACAAATGTGTGTGCATGCCTGAACCCTGCTCGAGTGAAAGCGGCTTGGGCATAAAGCTCGCAATGAGGTTGGCCTGTCGAGCTAACTCTTTCACCACGTGTCGAACGGTCATGACCGTGTCAGCCATGGTCAGCGCATCGGTGTAGCGAAGGTCGATCTCGTGTTGCCCGGGAGCGTCTTCGTGTTGGGCGTGCTCGACGCCGATTCCCATCTCCTCGAGTGTCAGTACGGTGCGACGGCGCAGTTGGCTTGGGGCGTCGTCGGGGAGGAGGTCAAAGTACGAACCGCTGTCGGCCGGTACCGGTCCCTGACCAGTCCCAAGGTCCTTGAAGTAGAAGTACTCAATTTCCGGAGCGGCGTAGAAGGTGTAGCCCGAAACACGAGCGTCGTTGAGAACTCGACGGAGCTGTTGGCGGGGGCAGCCCTCAAAGACCGATCCATCGATATTGAAAATGTCACAGAACACGCGAGCCACACCTTCGCCCTCGGCGTGCCAGGGGAGGAGTTGGAACGTCGTGAGGTCGGGGCGAGCAAGGACGTCGGACTCTTGCGTCCGGGAGAAGCCGTCGATGGCGCTGCCGTCAAAGGTCATGCCGTCGTCAAGGGCATCTTCGAGTTCGGCTGGCGTGACGTGGAAGGCCTTGTGGCGTCCGAGGACGTCAGTGAACCAGAGTTGGACGAAGCGCACGCCTCGCTCTTCGACGGTTCGCAACACGTACTGAACCTGATTTTGCATAGTCATAGTCTCGCAGATTCTTTCGAGTGGCTTCTTTCGCCACTGGGTAGGGAAAGCACAAAGCCCCCGTCACTCTGGGTGACGGGGGCTTTGCTTAAAAGCAACTACTTGCGGGCAGCCTTCTTGGCTGGCGCCTTCTTCTTGGCTACGGCCTTCTTAGCCGTGGCCTTCTTTGCAGGAGCCTTCTTGGCGGGAGCCTTAGCTCCACCAGTGGCGGCACCGCAGACGGTCTCAACCATGACGGCGCAGACGGCGTAGGGGTCCATGTTGGCGTTCGGACGACGGTCTTCCAACCAGCCCTTGCCATCACGTGCGGTCTGCAGCGGAATACGGATTGAAGCGCCGCGGTCCGAGGTGCCGTAGGAGAACTTGTTCCACGGGGCAGTCTCGTGCTTACCGGTGAGGCGGTCTTCGATGCCGTAACCGTAAACGGCGATGTGCTCCATGATCTTCTTGCCAATGGCGTCACATGCGGCGTGGATGACCTTGAGGCCACCGTTCTCGCGCATGGCCTTGGTTGAGAAGTTCGTGTGCGCACCGGCACCGTTCCAGTCACCCTTGATGGGCTTGGCGTCCCAGTTCACGTCAACGCCGTAGTCCTCGGCGATGCGCTCGAGCAACCAACGGGCGACCCAGAGCTGGTCGCTCACGGCAACGGGTGAGAGAACACCAATCTGGAACTCCCACTGCGCCATCATCACTTCAGCGTTGGTACCTTCGATTGAAAGTCCGGCGCGGAGGCAGGCGAGGGTATGGGCTTCGACGATGTCGCGTCCGGGCATCTTGGCGCCACCGACGCCACAGTAGTAAGGACCCTGCGGGGCGGGGAAGCCAACTTCGGGCCAACCGTAAGGACGGCCGTCCTGGAAGAAGGTGTACTCCTGCTCGATACCAAACCAGGGCTCCAGCTTGCCGTACTTCTTTTCGGCAGCCACGGTTGCGGCGCGAGTGTTGGTGGAGTGAGGGGTGTTGTCGGGGTTCAATACTTCGCACATCACCAAGATGTCGTTGGGACCGCGCAGTGGGTCCGGACAGGTGAAGACGGGATTGAGGACGCAGTCCGACGATGAACCGTCGGCCTGGTTGGTGCTCGATCCGTCGAAACCCCATACTGCGGGCTTCTTGCCATCAGCAATGATGCGGGTCTTGCTTCGTAGATTGGCCGTCGGCTTGGTTCCGTCGAGCCAGATGTATTCGGCCTGAAAGGGCACGCTCACTCCTTAGTTCGGTTGACACAACTCGGATGAGTTGCACCCCGACAGTTTGCTTGATGGAGACGGCTCGTGCCCACTCTTATTGTTAACCGCGTGTGAAGTTCGATTCGGCGGCCCGCGGGAGCACCGGTAGGCTCACTTCGTGGCCGGACTGCGCGTGGCGCTCCTACAGATAAACCCCACCGTGGGTGACCTTGAGGGGAATGTGGCGCTACTGCGTGATTCCTACCTCGCGGCACTGGCCGACTCCCCCGATCTGGTCGTGGCTCCGGAAATGGCGCTTTCGGGCTACCCACCAGAAGACCTCGTTCTAAAAGACGGGTTTGTCACGGACGTGGCCAAGCAGTTGGCACTCCTGGCCGCCTCCATCGGCTCGATCCCCTTGATTGTTGGCGCGCCCCTCGCCGAAGGCCCGCTGGTCCACCTGGCTCCGCCAGCCGACAGCCGCCGCTCGGCCCAGCCCTCTGCACGTACGCGCACCCACGCTCTCGGCAACGCGCTGGCTGTTCTTCGCGACGGCGTGATGACCGATGTCGCCACTAAGCGCTTGCTACCTAACTACGACGTCTTTGACGAACAGCGATACTTCCAACCCGGCGTAGGTGCCCCGACCGTGATAGAGGTCAACGGAGTTCGAATTGGTCTGGTCGTCTGCGAAGACGCGTGGCTGGCCGATGGCCCTATTCGAGAGTTGCCCGAGATTGACGTCATCGTCGCGGCCAATGCGTCCCCCTTCGCCAAGGGCCGCCCGGCCAAGCGTGAGGCCATGGCCGCACAACGAGCGAACGAGAAGCGGGCCAGCTTCGTCTACGTCAACCTTGTGGGTGGCCAGGACGAGTTGGTCTTTGACGGTCAAAGTTTTGTCACCAATGCCACCGGCCAAATCATTGGCCGCGCTGGGGCCTTTCACCAAGAGACGCTCGTCGTCGATCTCGATCAGACCACCGTCTCGGGTCGCGGTGCTGAACCACTTGAGCCATTGGCCGAGATCTACGAAGCCCTCGTCGTTGGCACGCGGGACTACATACAAAAGAACGGTTTTCGTTCCGTCATCGTGGCCCTTTCAGGTGGCGTGGACTCGGCCATCGTGGCCACGATTGCCGTTGACGCTCTCGGACCCGAGGCCCTGCGGGGCTTCGCACTCCCGAGTCGATACTCCAGCAGCCACTCCAAGAGTGATGCCGTCGACCTCGCCGATCGTCTCGGCATCACGCTGGAAGAGATCGCCATCGAACCGGCCCACGTAGCCCTTGCCGATTCACTGGAGATCGTGCTGGGTGGCGAGCCGACCGGTCTGACCGATGAAAATCTCCAATCCCGCATTCGTGGTGTCCTCATGATGGGTATCAGTAATGCGACTGGGGCCGTGGTCCTCACGACGGGGAACAAGTCGGAGATGGCCGTGGGCTACTCCACGCTCTACGGTGACTCGGCCGGAGGTTTTGCCGTTATCAAGGACGTGGCCAAGACGCTGGTGTACGACCTGTGCACGTGGCGCAATTCCCAGGCACGCCTTCTGGGCGAAGTGGAACCGATTCCCTCCAATATTTTGACCAAAGCCCCCTCGGCCGAGTTGCGGCCCGACCAGCGCGACGATCAGTCTCTGCCCCCCTACGAAGAACTCGATCCCATTTTGGAGCTCTACGTGGAGCAAGACGCCACGGCCGCTCAGATTGTCACCGCCGGGTACGACCCCGCGCTCGTGGCGCGAATCACGAGGCTCGTCGACAACGCGGAGTACAAGCGCCGTCAGTCGCCCCCCGGTGTACGCATTTCCGACAAGGCCTTCGGTAAGGATCGCCGTATGCCAATCACTAATCGGTATCGCGGAATGGATCAGCTATGAGCACGATCGAGCAGACCGAGGCCGTGGCACATCACCTCGAGTCACTTTGCAACGAGATCTACGCCACCTTGGGTGAGCGCCACATCACCATCACGAACAACCAGGCCACCATCGCGCTGCACGTCATGGCCCGTGAGTTTGGGGAGTTGGCCGAGTCCTTTCGTGACCTCGGCCCCCACCGTGCCAACGCCGAGAATGCCCCCACCTCCAATGGAGTCATCGTCAAAGTATTGAACGATGCATTTGACGTCGACGAGTCCGGGGCAATCGTTCTCTACGCCATGTGTGTAGAGATCATCCCGCGCTTCATGATCTCCCTGCGCGACGTCCCTGAACTCGTTAATGCCCAAAGTGGAGCTCGTGTCATTGACCGGGCCCGCCGCGCGTCGGCCGTGGCGATGTCGCAGCTCCACGTCGCCTCCGAGCTGCTACGAACCCTGGGAAATCAAGAGATTCTCACGGATCCGGCGGCCCGCTACGACCAGTGGCTCCGCGACGCCGGTGCCGACGAAAGATTTTGATTTACTTCAGTAATTTCTGCGCCACTTCGTACATATCCCTGTACCATGTCAGTCCTTCCCTTCACAAGAGGGGAGAGTTTTCCCTAGTGGATAACTGGCAATCAGGGTTACAAAACACCTTAGGGGCGGCGGCAAATCCCGTCTCTAAAGTTTTGTCATAGGGGCTCGTTACCATGGAGTTGTGAGAATTTCACGCTTCTGGAAAGTAGCCACTCGCAGCACCTGTTTTTAATTATCAAGCTCTTGAGCCGCAGTTATATCGACACCGTCAACTGGATTTCTCGACTCTGACGGCTCAGACGCAATGGGGGATTTACGCATTCACTCTTCGGAGTGTTCTTCGTCGTTGCCAATTGCCAATCAGACGTACCGGGATTTTATACGGGCCAGCAGTAAATACGCGAAGTACCGACAAGTGAAAGAGGCAGTTATCACGCACCGTTCTAACCAACACGCTCCTTTTGGAGATCTCAGTCACTACCCCACACTGACGCGGGCTCAGGAGATTTCTTTGGCCGATCGCTCACGGGCGGGTCGCCAAGCCGAGGCGCAGTTGGCGAGTGCCGCGGCGTCGGGCGAGGTCATCTCGGCCCGTGATCGGATGGCGCTCAAGCGCACTATCGCCGACGGCAAGGTGGCCCGTGATGAGTTCGTGACGTGCAATCTCAAGCTGGTCATCAGCATGGTCGGCAAGAAGAACATTCGTCCGGAACTGAAACCAGACTTGATGCAAGAGGCCGCCATGGGCGTCCAGACCGCGGTGGAGAAGTTCGACCCCACTAAGGGCTTCAAGTTTTCGACGTACGCCACCTGGTGGATCAACCAGGCGATTTCTCGGTCGATGCAGAAGAACTCCCGCACAATTGCTCTGCCCGAGGATGTGGATGCTGAAGTTCGTCGCCTCCACAACTACCAGGTCGACTTTTGTTGCGAACACGGTCGCGACGCCACGGAATCCGAACTGTCACAACTCATGGGTCTCTCCATTGACCGGATTCGCAAGCTCCGGCTGTGGTCGGAAGGCACGAGCTCGCTGGATGACTTGGTCCGTAGCGACGAAGGCAACGGGACGCGCATCGGCGATATCTATGTCGACGTCGCCGCGGAGGACTTTACGGAGAAGGTTGACTTTCGCGTCATCGCCGAGTTGGTGGCCGAAGAGCTGGCCGAGACGGCCAGTCTCGACGAACGCAGCGTCATGGCGGAGCGACTTGGACTGACCGATGGCCAGGGTAAGTCGCTCGAGGCCGTAGCGAAGAAGAAGAACTTGACCCGTAGTCAAGCCCGGACTCTGGAAGAAAAAGCCGTTAACTCCGTGCGAGCCACCCGGCGCGTGCGCGAGCTCCAGTCGGAGTTTTAACCGTTCCCGTTTCTCGGACTACTTGTCGCAGTGCCACAACTATTAAAGGAGCAGTATGAACCAGACGAACACTCTTTCCGCCAGCGATGTAGAGATTTTGACGCTGCGTTTTGGGCTTAATGGAACACCACCAATGACCCTGGAAGAAATTGCTGATCGCCTCGGATGTTCTCGCGAGAAGGTCCGTTGGCGTGAGAGCCTGGCCCTTCGCGCGGCACAGAACAACCCCCAACTCCGACGTATCGCCGGCAAGGAATACGACGAGAACGTCGGCACTTCTTCGACCTCACGACCGACACGGTTGGTCTTCTAGTTGGGTTAGTCCTATGCCTTGGCGTGCAATTAAGTGCGCTCGCTTGAGAGAATTCCCAAGTATCGGGCAAAATGCTCCGAAAAACCGGTAGAACGTATAGGGATTAATTGCTCTGGGGGATTCGCAAGTTGGTTAAAGACCGTATAGATCGCGACGACGAAGATGGCGTACGTACGTATTTGACCGGTATCGGTCAGTACACGCTGTTGACGAAGGAAGGCGAAGTTCGGCTCGCGAAGATTCACGGCTACGGGAAACTGGCCATGGAACTTCTGACGTTGAATGCAGAAAAAGGTTCTATCGACGCGTTGACCGCTGACGCCCTGGTGGCTTTGCGCGAAATATCTGAAGACCTCGATCTCAGCGAGTCGGCCGATGGCAAGTCGACTACGAGCACCTTCGACTACGCCGTCTACGAGATTCCCAGCATTCTGCACCCCCTCTTTCGCACGATGCTCTCCAAGCTCGATCTCATCAAGAAGGGCAAGGCCGTTTCCAAGGAAGCCCGTCTGGTGAAGCTTGCCCCCCGCGAACTCCAGGCGATGAAGATGCTCGGCAAGCGTGGCGAGAATGCCCAGGAAGAGTTCGTAACTTCGAACCTTCGCCTCGTAGTTTCAATCGCGAAGAAGTACCAGGCTTCCGGCCTGCCACTCCAGGACTTGATTCAAGAGGGCAACTTTGGTTTGATGCACGCCGTTGAGAAGTTTGACTACCGCAAGGGTTTCAAGTTCTCGACGTACGCCACCTGGTGGATTCGCCAATCAATTACGCGTGGTATTGCCAACACGGGTCGAACCATTCGCCTCCCCGTACACGCCGGTGACACATTGGCCCGCGTGCAAAAGGCCAAGACTCGCCTCGAAATCCACTTCGGCCGCCCGCCGACCATGGTGGAACTCTGCTGGGACACCGACATGGTCGAGTGGACCCCCGAAAAGGCCAAGCAGGCCGAAGAGAAGTCGCGGACCGAGCGTGCCGAAAAGGCATCGAAGAAGCCCAAGGGTGCCGACGACGAATTGAATTTTGATGATGAGGACCTCGCGCCAATCCGCGGTGCCGCTCGTTCCTTCTGCCCCAAGGCGCCAAAGAATGGTGAGAAGGGCGAGGAGTGTCCGAACCGCTGTCAGAAGTTGCGCGAAGCCCTCCGCTTCTCGAACGACCCCGTATCTCTGTCGGAGCCACTGCGCGAAGACGGTGACGCCGAACTCGGTGACGTCATTGAAGACCGTTCAGTCTCATCTCCCTACGAAGTAGCGGCCGAGTCGCTCATCCCGCAGGAAATCGAGCGCGGCCTGCAAGTCCTCGACGAGCGTGAGCGTCAGATTCTGCGCATGCGGTACGGCCTCGGCGGAATGCCCCAGCGCACCCTCGAAGATGTCGGTGCCGAACTGGGTCTTACTCGCGAGCGCATTCGCCAGATTGAGTCACGCGCGATGAGCAAGCTTCGCCACCCCGCCGTAGACATGGGCTGGCGCGACCTACTCGCATAGTTACGAGAGCGTCTTGCTCTTGAACTTCGAACGACCCAAAAAGGCCGCTACGGCCAAGACGACCATGCCCACCGCGAATGGCGTGCTGGGCGCGCGCCGACTCGTGGCCCGTACCGGGTGATCAAAGATCAGCGTCGGCCACTCTCGTTCGTGAGCAATCTTGGTCAACGCGCGGTCGGGGTTCACAGCGAAAGGATGGCCGACGACTTCCAACATGGGCACGTCGGTTTCCGAGTCCGAGTAGGCCGATGATTCGGCGAGGTCAATACCCCGCTCGGCGGCGAGCTCACGAATCGCCACGGCCTTGTTGGCACCCTGACAGAAGAACTCCAGCTCGCCGGTGTAGCGATCCATGCTGTCGACTTTGCCCCGGGAAGCAATCGCGCCGTTAGCGCCGACGATGTCGGCAAAGGGCTCCACGATTTCGGCCGGTGAAGAACTAACAATCCAGACTTCGTCGCCCTGGGCGCGGTGGTAGTCGATGAGCTCTAGAGCTTCGCGGTAGATCAGTGGTTCGATGACGTCGTGCAGGGTCTCGGTGACGAGTTGACGAACGTCATTGCGGTTCCAGCCCTTAGCGATTTTGAGCATGTCGCGCCGAATTTTTTCCATCTTGTTCTGGTCCGCTCCGAACCAGAGGAACATCAACTGTCCGACGACGGCTCGGACCAGTGTGCGTCGACGAATGAAGCCCTTAGCGTGGAGTTGTGGGCCGAGTGCCACGACGGAAGTTTTGGCAATAACGGTCTTGTCGAGATCGAAGAAGGCCGCGCGCATACTCGAATGGTAGGCGAGTGACTCGTCGCTTATTGGGCGGTGAATATCCCGTTCAGGCAACCGTGTTCGCCCTTCTTCACCAAGAGCAGAACGTGGTCGTGCTCTTGGAAGGTGGTCGAAGGCGAAGGGGCGAGGGGCATCTCGTCACGGACGATGGCCACAACCTTGGCTACGTCGGGGAGGGCGATCTCATCCAGCGTGGACTTATTCAAGATGACGGGAGCGTCGCTGTCGAGGGTGACTTCAACCATCTCCATGGAACCCTGGGCTACGTCCATGATGGGCACAACGGCCCCGACTTCTACGAACTCGTCGACGAGCGACGTAATTAATGTCGGGATGGAGACCTTGACGTCCACGCCCCAATTCTCGTCGAAGAGCCATTCGTTACGTGAATTGTTGACGCGAGCAATGACTCGCGTGATGCCGAGGTGGGTGCGGGCGAGCCAACTCACCACGAGGTTGTCCTCGTCGTCACCGGTGGCGGCAATCATCACGTCGTACCCGCTGATGTCGGCACGGTTAAGGGCCTTCACTTCACAGGCGTCACCGTGCTCAACGCGAATATTAGGAAACTGCAGTAGATCGCGCAGCTTGGTCACGGCATCGAGGCGCTGTTCGATCAACACAATGTCGTGGTGGCGTTCGGCGAGGTCGGTAGCAATAGCGGTTCCGACTGATCCACCACCGGCGATAACAATCTTCATGACTGACCGATCCCGAGAACTGAGTTGAGTTGGCGGGCACCTTCGGGGGTGACCATAAAGAGGACTTTGTCATCTTCTTGACCGTAGAGACCATCGATGTCGAGACGACCCTGACTTCCGCGCACAACAGCGACGACGCGAATGTCGTTGCCGACATTGAGCTGTTGAACAGGCTTGCCGGCGAGGGTGTCGGGCAGGAAGCGCTCGAGCACCATGACGGTGGCTGAATCATCGGTCCAGGCGATCGTTTCGTCCTCGTTCAGCAACCAGCGCTTGACCTGACTGGTGGTCCAGGTCACGGTGGCCACGGTGGGGATACCGAGACGTTGGTAGATAGCGGCGCGCTGGGGGTCGTAAATACGAGCCACTACGTCCTTAATGCCGTAGGTGCTCTGGGCGATACGAGCACAGAGAATGTTGGTGTTGTCACCATTCGTTACGGCCGCAAATGCTTGCGCTTCACTGGCCCCGGCCTGGCTCAGGACGTTGCGGTCAAAACCCGATCCAACGATGCGCTTCCCGTTGAAGCTTTCGCCCAAGCGGCGGAAGGATTCTGCGTTTTTGTCAATAATGGCGACGCTGTGGCCATCTTCTGAAAGTTGGGTAGCGAGATCGCTCCCAACGCGACCACAACCAACGACGACAATATGCACGATGTTCATCTCACCACTTTGCGTCGCTAAATGCAAGTTTCTCTTGAAAGTTATTGCTGAGTCGTAGGATACGGAACGTGGATAACGCCGGTGAACAGATTCGTCATAACTCTCCGGTCCTCACCTCGCACGCCGATACCCGCACCTTCTACCCCGAAACCCTGGGCTATCGCCTCAAGCGTAAGTTTTTGGGTGAGCCGTACGTATCCGAGCAACTCAAGGGTGAGCGACTGAATAATCCGATTGCGCTGGGTGTGCTCGCACCCGACTGCATCTCTTCATCTTCGTACGGTGCCGAACAGATCTTGACCCAGCTCACGCCGGCCATCGGGCTGGCGGCCTTCTCGTTGCTAGTGCCCATCATGTTTGTGATCTTGGGCGTCTTGGTCTTGGTGACGCTCAGCTATCTCGACGTCATTGGCGCCTACTCCATTAAGGGCGGTAGCTACATCGTCACGCGTGACAACTTCGGTCCCAAGACCGCCCAGATCACAGCCGTGGCACTTCTGATTGACTACATCGTGACGGTCGCCGTCCAGAGTTCGGCCGGAACCGCAGCCATGACGAGCGCCTTCCCGACGTTGCTGCCCTACACGTTGTGGATCACGGTGGCCGTCGTGCTGCTCTTGATTTACGGCAACCTCCGCGGATTGAAGGAGGCCGGCGCCTTCTTCGCCTTCCCGTCGTACTTCTTCATCGCCATGATGTCGCTAACGATTTTCGTCGGTATCTACAAGCACTTCTCGGGTTCGCTCCAGTTCGTCAAGCAGCCCGCGGCCGACCTGCTCGTCGGCGGCCACCTTGGTACGCAGGGCCACGGCTTCTTGTTCGGTGTCGCCTTCTTGACCTTGCTGCGCGCTTACGCCAACGGTGGTTCGTCGTTGACGGGCCTCGAGGCCATCTCGGACTCCGTCTCTGGTTTCAAGCGGCCCGAGGCGTATAACGCCCGCAAGGTGATGTTGATCATGGCCGGCATCTTGAGTTTCCTGCTGATTGGGACCACGCTGCTCGCGACCTGGACCCACGCTTTGCCGTACGCCGCTGGATCGCCCACTGTGGTCTCGCAAGAAGTTGCGGCCGTCTTTGGCGCCCAGGGCTTCGGTCACATCATCTACCTCTTGGTGCAACTCGCCACCGTGGCGATTCTCTACACCGGGGCCAACACGGCCTTCAACGGTTTCCCGTTCCTTGCTAACTTCGTTGCGACCGACAAGTATTTGCCGCGCCAACTCACCAAGCGTGGTCACCGCCTGGCCTTCTCGACCGGCATCATCTGGTTGGGCACAATGGCCTTGGCTTTGATATTCATCTTCAACGCCAGTGTCAACGGGCTGATTGCGCTCTACGCCATTGGGGTCTTCACGGCCTTCACGATGGCGGGGGCCGGTATGGCTAAGCGCCACTGGACGATGCGCGCGAAGCGTTGGCGGTTGGGTTTTGTCGTTAATGGACTGTCCGCATTTACCTGTTTGATCGTCGCCTTGATTTTTGGTGTCGTGAAGTTTGGCGAAGGTGCGTGGATGGTTGTCTGCGCGGCCCCCTTCATGTTCTGGGGCCTAATTCATCTACATAAGCAGTACTCCCAGGAAGAAGAGGCCTTCGAGTCGGGGAGCGGCGCCGGGACGTTGACGACTTCTCACAATCGCATCGTGGTCTTTGTCGATCAGTACGACTTGGCCACCGAGCGGGCCCTCGCCTACTGCAAGACGTTGAGCTCTTCAACCATTCGTGCGATTCACTTCGACATTGACCCTGCCGTCACCAAGGAACTCGAAGAGCGTTGGGGTCGAAGTGAGTCGGCCTCGTCTTCGATTCCACTCGAAATCATGGAGTGCGAAGACCGCCGGGTCGACCGCGCCGCCCTAGAAGTTGTTTCCGACATGGTCCGTGACCCCAAGGTCTTCGCGATGGTGATCTTGCCGCGTCGTGGATTCACGTCTCGAATCCAGCGCCTGCTCCACGACCGCACCGCCGACACGATTGCCTCGGCCGTCATGCACGTGCCCCGCACCGCCGCCACCATCGTTCCTTATCGCATGAAGACGGTGGTCCCCACGGCCCAGTCTGTTGACACCCCGTCGGCCGACGTTGTGGTTCGTGGTGGGCATCGCGAAGAGTCCCACCTGGAAGCCGACGAGATCC
>JBAXMO010000013.1:0-19884 GCA_037134255.1 Actinomycetes bacterium
GTACGGATGGAGTCAAAAAGCGGCTCCTTATCCTCCTGGAGGTCCCGGTTGTAGGCCAATGGCAGGCCCTTAAGCATGGTTAGCAGCCCGGTCAGGTTGCCCACCAGTCGGCCACTCTTACCGCGAGCGAGTTCGGCCACGTCGCTGTTCTTCTTCTGGGGCAGCATTGAGCTCCCCGTGGTGAATTCGTCGCCCAGGGAGGCGAACCCGAATTCGGCCGTAGTCCAAAGGACCAGCTCTTCACCCAGGCGGGAGAAGTGCACGCCGGTCAAAGCCAGATCAAAGAGCACTTCAGCAACAAAGTCACGGTCGCTCGTCACGTCCATGCTGTTGGCAAAGGCGTGGCGGAAACCAAGTTGTTGCGTCACGAAGAGTGGATCAAGTGGCAGCGAAGATCCGGCAATGGCTCCGGCGCCGAGTGGCGAGATGCTCAACCGATCACGGGCATCAAATAGTCGGTCGATATCTCGCAGAATCGCAAAACAGTGCGCCTGGAGGTGGTGAGACAGCAAGACTGGCTGTGCTCGTTGCATGTGGGTGTAACCCGGCAGATAGGCGCCGTGATTGTTGTCCCCCACCTCACGTAAGGCTGCGATGAGATCCAGCAGAACGGTGGCCACCTGAGTGATGGCGTCGCGCGTAAAGAGACGCAGCGTGGTTGCTACCTGATCATTACGGCTACGTCCAGTATGTAGCTTGGCCCCGACAGAACCCGCGATCTCAGTGACACGACGTTCGATGGCCATGTGAATGTCTTCGTCGTTTGCATGACGGATGAACTCACCACGGGCAAACTCTTGTTCAACAGCGTCGAGCGCTTCAATCAAGACCGCGCCCTCGGCTTCGGTCAGGATGCCGATGCGCACCAGACCCGTGACGTGGGCCCGAGAGCCCATGATGTCGTGGCGATACAACACACGGTCAAAGGAAAAACTCTCCGAGAGATTCCAAAGTGCATCGCTCATCGACGACTCGAAACGTCCGCCCCAGAGTGTCATGACAGTGGTGGTGTTGAGTTCTTGGCGCCCTGACGAGCAGCCCACGTCTTGACGCCTAGGCCGTAGATCTTGACGAACCCTTCGGAGTCAGCGTGTTGGAACGTGTCTGAGGCGTCGTAGGTAGCCAGGCCGTGATCGTAGAGCGCCACGGGGCTTCGACGTCCAATGACCGTCATCATGCCGGGAACCTCAAAGCGCATTCGGACGTCACCGGTGATGGCCCGTTGCGTTTCGCTAATGAAGGCGTCGAGCGCTTCCTTGAGTGGCGAGAACCACATGCCGTCATAGACCAGTTCGGCCCAACGCAGGTCGAGCCGAGCCTTTTCGCGAGCGAGGTCACGCTCGAGACAGAGGTCCTCAAGCGCGGCGTGCGCCGTAATGATCGCGAGGGCGCCAGGGCACTCGTAGACCTCGCGAGACTTGATGCCGACACGACGGTTTTCCACCATGTCGATACGACCGGCTCCCACGGAACCGGCCCGCTCATTCATCAACGTGATGATGTCGCCCAAAGGAAGTGTTTTCCCGTCAACCGCTACGGGGATTCCAGATTCGAATGAAATCGTGGCCTCCGTTGGTCCGCTGACACGAACCTTGGTCAACGTGTACGGCTCGGTAGGTGGTTCGGCCCACGGATCTTCAATGTCGCCACACTCGATCGCGCGGCCCCAGAGGTTCTCGTCAATGGAGTAAATCTTTTCTTTGGTGGCCGAGATCGGAATGTTCCACTTGGCGGCGTAGTCCACCGAGTCAGCTCGTGTCATGCCCCAGTTACGGGCCGGTGCGAGGACTTCGAGGTCGGGGGCCAAGGCGTGGGTTCCAACTTCAAAACGAACTTGATCGTTGCCCTTTCCGGTGCAACCGTGAGCGACGGCATCGGCGCCGAACGCACGGGCCTGAGCGACAAGGTGGCGCACAATCACGGGGCGACTGAGTGCCGATACGAGTGGGTACTTACCCTCATACCGTGCGTTAGCCACGATTGCCGCACCGCAAAACTCTTCGGCCATTTCCTTGCGCGCGTCAACGACAACGCAGTCGAGGGCGCCGGCAGCCAATGCTCGCTCGCGCAAGACGGAAGGGTCGGCAATGTCGCTTTGACCAACGTCAACCGCGACGCAGATCACTTCGACATCCCACTGTTCAATCATCCAACGGACGGCCACCGACGTGTCCAGTCCACCGCTGTAAGCCAATACGACTCGCTTTGCCATGACTACTTCTTTCCTTTAACTAAAACTTCTAAACCAGAGAGACGACAGAGGTCGTCACGCAATGTGGTACCCCCGTAGTTTTCCTTGGCGATGACCAAAATTGTGTCATCACCGGCAACCGTGCCTAGGACGCCCTGCAGCGAACTACGGTCCAGCGCTGAAGCAACGACGTGGGCACAGCCCGGTGGTGTACGAATGACAACCAGGTGACCGGCGTTATCGATCGCAACGGCCCACTCCCCCATCATGCGACGAAGGTGGTCAAGTGGTGCGGCGCCGCGACTGGGCTGTTCGGGCATCTTGAATCGACGTTGTCCGTCGTCATCGCGAATCTTAACGGCACCAATCTCTTGAATATCACGGGTGACTGTCGCCTGTGTTGCGACAATTCCACTCTTCTTCAAGTGCGTAACGATCTGGGCCGCCGTCGAGACGACCTCGGCCTCGATGATCTCCGAAACTCGGTGTTGGCGTTGACTCTTGGTCACTGGCTCTCCTTCATCCAACGAAGCACGCCGAGCATGGCTGACGTGCGGTGTCGTACTTCTTCCCAAATCAGTGAATTTTCGCTATCTAAAACATCATCCGTAATTTCTTCGCCGCGATGTGCAGGCAGACAGTGGAGGATGACTGGACTGTCGGCGGCCGCGACTAATGCGGAGTTCACCTGAAAATCATCGAGATCGCGGCGGCGTTGCGCCGACTCAGCCTCGAGACCCATAGAAATCCATGAATCCGTGTAAATAGCTTGTGCACCAGAAACGGCATTGAACGGCGAATCTGTGAGGCGAATGGTTCCGCCGAACTGGCTGCGCGACTCGATCAAGGCGACCGCACTTTCACTGAGCTGGTAACCATCGGGAGCGCCCACAGCGACGTGAGCACCGAGGCCGATCAATGCTGTGGCCAGCGAGCGAGTTACGTTCGTGGCGTCACCGACATACGCCACCGTCACCCCGCGAAGACTGGCGAGATTGCCGGCGCCAAAATGTCCGGCGAGAGTCAACACATCAGCCACCGCTTGGGTCGGGTGCGTTTCATTTGAGAGCAGGTTGATAAAACTCGTCGCCGGCGAGGCTGCGATCATGCGGGCGAATACACCATGGTCCCTGACTCGTGCCGCGATAATCGAAGAAGTCTGCGCCAACGTGCGGGCTACATCTTCAGCCGATTCACGCTCGTCCAGTCCGATCTCATCCTTGGTAAAGACGGCCACGTTGCCGCCCAGGCGCTGCACTGATGAGATCGACGAGGCACGGGTTCGAAGGCTGGGGCGCTCGAATACGAGGGAAACTCCGACACCCGTCAGTTCGTCCCCCTTGACCGGTGCGAGCGCCAACTCATAGATGCGAGCGAGATCCTCGTGTGAGGTCTCGTTTATGGAAATGAACTGTCGACTCACGCGACAACCTCCGTTTGCAGTGCTTCTTTATTTAAAACATCCCGCACCGCGTGTGGCCGGGAACCATTGGCAATCACGACTCGCCGGGCGCCATGGGCCAGAGCGGCAATACAGGACTCGAGTTTCGGTCGCATGCCCTCTTTGGCGTTGCCCGACTCGAGGAGGCCTCGTGCCTCGAGGGCCGTCATCGATGCAGTGCCTGTAGTGGCATCGTCGGCGTCAGTGCGCACTTGATCAATATCGCTGAGGAGAAGGAGCGAATCGGCGTGCAGCGCACCGGCCAGTGCGCCGGCTACCGCATCGGCGTTGCAGTTGAGCAATTGCCCTTGCGGGTCCATTCCAAACGGCGCCACTACTGGCAAGTGACCATTGGTCAACAGTTCGCTGAGATACGAGGGCTCGACGGTGACGTTGCTGCCCACAAAACCAAGTTCCTCCTGGCTGGCTTCCGCGGAGATGAGACCAGCAGAGGTTCCGCTACAGCCAACCGCCGACAAGCCTCGGGCGCCCAGCGCGGCACAGAGCGTGGCATTAACTATGGACAGACCCATGACCACTGCGCGAAGTGTGGGCTCGTCAGTGACCCTCAGGCCATTAACGAAGGAACTCTCTACCCCGGTAGCGCTAAGCAGCGCGGAGATTTGAGGTCCACCACCGTGCACCAACACCACATCGATGCCCGACTTGTGGGCATCACGAATATCACTCGCCAGTGCATCGAGCAGCGAGACAGCGTCACTTGTGGCCTCGAGGGCGTGACCCCCAACTTTGACGACGATCACACTCACGGGGCAATACCGACCCGACTAAGACCCGCGGACTCATCGAAACCGAGCGCCACGTTCGCAGCCTGAACGGCCTGACCGGCGGCCCCCTTACCCAGATTGTCCAATGAGCTCATGGCGATTAACCAGCCCGTTCGTGGATCGACCGTGGCGCTCACGAAGCAGAGGTTGCTGCCAACGGCATCCTTGAGCGAAGGTGGATTGGGGGTGACGACGATGAACGGGTCGTCGGCGTAGGCCTCTCGCAGAGTCTCTAGAGCCACATCCGTCGTGATGTCCATCTTCATACGGGCGTAGGCCGTTATCAACATGCCCCGACTAACCGGTACGAGATGGGGCGTAAAGAGGAGTTCGGCACCGAGTTCCTGTTGCATTTCAATGGTGTGGCGATGGTTTACAAGACCGTAGGCCTCGGCATTGCCATGCAGTCGGGGGAAGTGCAGTCGATCACTCGGCGTTCGACCGGCACCAGAAACTCCACTCAAGGCGTTGACCACAATGCCGGTGGTGTCGATTACATCGCGATCAATAAATGGAGCTAGAGCCAGAGTTGTTGCCGTCGGGTAGCAGCCGGGGGTCGCTACGAGCTGGGCGTCTCGTAGTTCGCTCCGATGCCGCTCCACCAAGCCGTAGACGGCAGTTTTGAGTAGTTCTGGGTTGGCGTGGGCATGCCCGTACCACTGTTCGTACTCCGCGGGGTTCTTGATGCGGTAATCGGCACCAAGGTCGATGACAACTCGGCCTTGCTCGAGAAGGCGAGGAACCAGAACCTGGCTGGCCCCGTGAGGGAGGGCTAGGAATACGACTTCGGCGTGACTCGCAAAGACGTCTTCTGTCGAACCGTACAACTCAGTGGGGAAACGACCCGCCAACGAAGGGACGTGACTAGCCACTGACTTTCCGGCTGCGCTCTCGCCGGTCATCAAAACCAGTGACAGGTAGGGGTGGTCGGCAATTAACCGAACGAGTTCAGTTCCGGCGTAACCTGAGGCTCCAACAACGGCAGTTTGCATATTGCTATTTTATGCACAAAGTTGCTGTTTATTGCAAGTAGGGGAAATGTCTCGTCGAGGATGGATGCTGTTCTTAGTAGTGAGCACTCTCTGGGGGCTGCCCTACTTCATGATCAGAATTGCCGTCCGGGAACTCGATCCGGTCAGTGTCGTAATGGGTCGAACCCTGCCAGCAGCCCTTGTTTTACTGCCAATTGCCTGGCAGTCGGGAGCACTACGGACACTTCGGGGTCACATGAAGTGGCTGGTTCTCTACACCGTGGTGGAGTTCGGAATTCCTTGGTACCTCATGGCCAGCGCCGAGCAACACGTCACCAGCTCGCTGGCCAGCCTCATTATCTGTGCCACTCCCCTGATTTCCATCGTGATCAGCAAACTTCTCTACCCCCAGCGCACGATTAGCCGGCAACGTCTTATTGGTCTGGCGTTAGGCAGTATTGGGGTACTGACGCTCGTGGGTCTTGATATCTCCACCGACTCGGCTTGGTGGATTGGGGCAATGTTCCTGGTCGCGGTGGGTTATGCCGGCGGCCCCCAGATAATTTCGACCAAACTCAACGAAACCTCAGGGCTGGCCGTCGTCGCGGTGAGCGTCTCGATTGTGGCGGCGATTTACACCCCAATTGGACTAATGCGCTGGCCCGACCACGTCTCCGGTGTCACCTGGCTCTCTCTGGGGGTACTCGCCCTGCTCTGCACGATTGGCGCCTTTTTGCTCTTCTTTGCCCTGATCAAGGAGGTCGGACCGGCACGCAGCACGGTGGTGACCTACCTAAATACGGCCATCGCGGTCGCGTTGGGCGTGGTCTTTCTACGCGAACCACTCACGGCGGGAATGATGATTGGCTTCCCCATCATCGTGGCGGGATCGATATTTGCAACTTCGGCGACGAAGCTGGTTAACGAAGAGTCGCACCCAACTGCGTAGCGGCTTCTAAAAGAGCGGTCCGTGCGGCCAAAATGGCCTCCTCGCTCAAGGTCCCATCTTCACGACTGAGGCGAATGGCGTAGGTCAAGCTTCGAAAATCCGCCGCCAGCCCGGCACCCTGGTAGACATCAAAGAGCTCCACCGACTCAACCGCATCTGATGCGACGCGTAGCGCGGAGCGGAGTCGCAGCGACGACATGGATGTGGGTGTGACGAGGGCGAGATCGAAGTTCGCTGAAGGGAATCGGCTGGGTACGGGCGTCTTCACATCACGTCGCAATATCTTGGTCGGCTCAACCAGCACGCTGAAGTCCAGCTTCAGGAGTCCCAGTCGACGGCCCGAGAACTGCTGACTCGCGAGGTTCTCGAGCAACGCAGGGTCAACTTCTCCAACGCGCCCAGCCACCGCACCAGTTGCGACGTCCACGAGATCGGCGTAACGCGTCGGATGCCAACCGAGTGGCGCGATCCCATCGCGAACTTCTACTTCAAGGAGGGCAAGTCGTTCGGCAATAACCGACCAGCTGGCAACGGCACTTTGCGCATCATCACCTTCACGACCGAGAATGGCCGTAACGACTTCACGCTCGTGCGGCAATTGCAACGTCGTGGCCCCCGCCTCACCGCCACGCGCCACGCGAGGAGCGGGTGCGACATCGGGATGCTGTGCGACGACGCCAATCTCGAAGATGGCCTCATTGGCAAAACCACGATCGGCATTACGAAGCCAGGTACGGACCAGGCCAACGAGTGCCGAGGAACGGAAAATAGACTCTTCGGCTGCGAGCGGGTTATTGACCCGAATGACAGGCTCGCCCGCGTGCGTCAATGCGTGATCTTCTTCACTGATTAACGATGCGGTCCACGCTTCGCTCCAGCCAAGACCTAGCGAGATGGAGCGGAGCAACCGACGCGTCTGTTGGCGGGTCGACAGCCCACCGGGTGCAGCCCACGTCGGAGTTCGTCGAAGGAGACGGCGGTAGGAGTAGAGACGAGCAATCTCTTCAATGAGATCGGCACGACCAAGCGCACCATGACGGATATCCAAACGAGACGATGGAACGCTGACGTCCAACTGGTCGCCGGAAATCGCAACAGTGCAGTTGATGGCCCCAAGGAAGCGGGCGCACTCATCGAGAGCAATCTCGGTACCGAGCAATGCCAGCACATCACTGGCCTTCAAGATGATCGTCGGGAGCACAGGCAGGGTGCCGTGCGCTTCGTGATAAGCCACAACACGAAGATCGGGGCAAGTCTCACGCAGGAGAGCAACAAACCGTGCTCCGGCCTCGCGCCGGCCCTGAAAGTGAACACCACGTTCAAAACGATGGGACGCCTCGGACCGTAAGCCCAGACGCTTACTAGTGCGAGCAATGCTCATTGGATCGAAGAAGGCCACTTCCAATAAAACGCTTGAGGTGGTCTCGCGAATTTCGCTGGACTCTCCGCCCATGACTCCAGCGAGACCAATCACGGTGTCACTACCGTCAACAATGACGCAATCCACGCCCGTGTCGCCTAGGCCACGACCGGGCTGACCCAGAGTTCGCTCGGTACCATCGAGGGTCTTCAATACCTCACCGTTACGAGCTTGTCGCACCCCAATGTGCGATCCAGCGACCAGTGCTGTGTCATAGGGGTGAGTCGGTTGACCACGTTCGAGCATGACGTAGTTCGATGCGTCGACCACGTTATTCACCGCACGCATGCCCGCCTGCTCCAACCGGCGCTGCAACCAGCGCGGCGAATCACCAACGCGCACACCAGTGATTTCAAGAACGTCGAGCGCACCGCAGAGCTCTGACGAAGCAATCGCGGCTGAAGCGGTCGACGGACCATCGTCAACTACGAGTGCGGAGACGGGGTCAACTACTTCGGCAGGAAACCTCGAGGCGAGGTCGCGGGCGATTCCGAGCATGCTCCACGCGTCGGGGCGATTGCCTTCGGGTGAAATATCAAAAATGAAGTCCTGTTGGATGCCCAGCAATTCAGTCAGTGCCGCACCAGGCGCCACACCAGGCTGGGAGTCGAGTATCAAGAGTCCCGCGTGATCATCGCCAATGCCGAGCTCTCGGCCACTACAGAGCATGCCGTAGGAGGTAATGCCTTTCATCTTGCGTTCAGCAATGGCAAAGTCACCGGGCAATACAGCGCCGACTGGCGCCAGAGGCACGTAGTTACCCACTTCAAAGTTCATGGCACCGCAGACAATCTGCAGTGGTCCATTTCCAGCGTCAACAATTACGCGACGAATTCGATCCGCACCCTCGATGGCGTGAATCTCGTCTACTCGGGCGGCCACGACGTCGCTCAGACCGGCGCCAACTTCTTCAATGCCTTCAACTACGAGACCGAGGTCATCGAGCGTGTCACGAATGAGACCAATGTCGTTAGGGAGTGCGATGAGGTCGCGCAGCCAGGAAAGGGAGGCCTTCACGAGAACTGCCTTAGGAAACGGATGTCGTTGTCGGTCAGAGCACGCATGTCGGCAATCTGGTGGCGCATCTGCGCACACCGATCAATGCCGAACCCAAAGGCAAAGCCACTGAACTCGTCAGGATCGATGCCAACGGCGGCAAAGACCGCGGGGTCCACCATTCCACAGCCACCGAGCTCGATCCAACCCGTGTGAGAGCAGGTACGACAACCAGCTCCACGACAGATGGTGCACGTGATTTCAAATTCGGCTGAGGGCTCGGTGAAGGGAAAGTACGCCGGTCGAAGTCGCGAAGCGATGTCGGGACCAAAGTACGCCTTGGTAAATGTCTCGATAACACCGGCCAGGTCGGCGAAGGTGATTCCCCGGTCGACGACGAGACCTTCAATTTGATGAAAGGCCGCTAAATGACGAGCATCGGGCGTGTCGCGACGAAAGCAGCGACCGGGCATAACGGCATGAATCGGCAGAGTCCCGGCAGCAACGGCGGCTTCCATTAGGTGAATCTGGGTCGGAGATGTGTGCGTCCGGAGAAGTACGGTCTCGGGCTCACCGAGATCTAGATAGAAGGTGTCCCACATGCCACGAGCCGGGTGAGCCGGTGGGATGTTGAGGGCCTCAAAGTTGTACCAGTCGGTCTCAATCTCTGGACCCTCGGCGACCGTAAAGCCCATGCCCACAAAGACATCTTCGAGAGACTGCTGCGTCAGCGCCACCACGCCGGGGTGTCCGGCCGAAAGGGGCAGCTGGACTCGACTGGCGACCACGTCTCCTAGCACCAAGCGATCAGCTTCGTACCGTACCGACTTCTCAGTCGCCTCGAGATCGTTTAACCGTGCCGCGAATACTTCTTCAACACGGCGGCGGGCGTCTTGGAGTTTGGCGCCAGCGCTCTTGCGCTCCTCGGGTTCGAGGCCGCCCAGAGTCTTTTGCAGGTTTACGAAGGGGGAACGTTTGCCAATCAACAGTGGCTCTGCCTGTCGTAGCTCCTCGGCACTCACTGCCCCCTCGGCGTTCGCTATGGCCTCGGCCACCAGCGATTCGAGTTGATCGAGTGGGCTGTTCATAGAGTCAATGTTAGAGGCACGGCCCTAGCGAATTCGGTGACGTGCGCGTTGTCCGGCAAAGAGGGTGAGCGCAGCGGCAATGGAGACATTAAGTGACTCGGCCTTGCCACTCATTGGGATGGTCACCCCGTAGGTAGCCAACGCACTTTCCGGGTCGGTCAACCCATCCGCTTCGTTCCCAAGCACAAAAAGATGATTTTCGGGCAAAGAGATCTCGTCGAGATTCTCACCACCACGCACCACGGTGGCGTACGAGACACCGCCACCACGATGAAACCAAGCAAGGACTTCTTCCAGCGATTCGCACAAGACGATGGGTAGATGGAAAATCGACCCGGCGGTAGCCCGCAGAGTCTTGGGATTAAAGGGGTCGACACTATGGCCAGTCAAAATGACCGAGGTAGCGCCTGAGGCATCGGCCGAGCGAACAATTGTTCCAACGTTGCCGGGGTCGCGAACTTCGTGCAGGACAATCACTGTGCCCACCGGCTCAATATCAGCCAAGGTGGTCATGGACATACGCACGGAGGCAACGATTGGTTGAGGCGTAGTGGCGTCGGCGATTTTCTCGATTACGCCGGGCTCCAGCGAGAACACTCGAACGCCGGCATCTTCCAGTCGACTCACGAGTAGCTGGAACTTGGACGTTGCGTCACTGGCAACGTAGACACCTTCAAATTCGATGCCGGCTACAAGCGCGGCTTCGATGAGGTCCGGTCCCTCGAGGACACAGACTCCTTCACTCCAACGGAGGGAGCGTTTGGTCACCAACCGCCGGAGCCGACGAATCTTTTGATGCGTCGACCCCAGCGGTTCGATGATGACCTACTTAGCGAGGGCGGCCGAAGCCTGCTCCACGATTGCGCCGAATGCGGCGCTGTCGGTGACGGCCAATTCGGCCAACAGACGACGGTCTACTTCGATACCGGCGGCGTTCAGGCCCGCAATGAAGCGGCTGTAGCTGATGCCGTGCTCACGGGTCGCAGCATTAATACGCTGGATCCAGAGTCGACGCATCTCGCCCTTACGTGCGCGACGGTCACGGAAGGCGTAAACGCCTGCGTGTTGTACGGCCTGGTTGGCAGCACGGAAGGTACGACTGCGGTCACCGTAGTAACCCTTTGCGGCTTCCAATACGGCCTTGTGGTGCTTCTTAGCGTGTACGGCTCTTTTTACGCGTGCCATGGTGTTTCTCCTCTACCTTTTCGTTCCTACAGACCCATTAACTTCTTGATGTTCTTCGCCTGTCCGGGCGAGACATCGGCCTCACGGCCCAGTCGGCGAGTGCGCACCGACGACTTACTCTCAAGCAAGTGTCCGCGGAATGCCTTGCGGCGGCGGAGCTTGCCCGTTGAGGTCACCTTGATGCGCTTCTTCGCACCACTGTCAGTCTTCATCTTTGGCATTATTAACTCTCTTCTGTTTCGGTCACTACTGCTGTTTCAGTCACTACTGCTGATTCGGTTACTACTGCGGGGGCTGGAGCTTCCGGAGAATCTCCGGCCTCGGCCGACTTGGGCTTGCCCTTTTTGTCGGGGCCCAAGACCATGATCATGTTGCGTCCTTCGCTCTTGGCTGCTGCCTCGACGCGACCCTTACCTTCAACGCGCTCAATGATTCGATCCAAGATCAAAGCACCGAGTTCGGGGTGGGCGATCTCTCGACCGCGGAACATAATCGTGATCTTCACCTTGTGACCTTCGGCCAAGAACTTCTCAACGAGGCGGGTCTTGGTATCGAAGTCGCCGTTTCCAATTTTGGGACGGTACTTCATCTCCTTGAGCCCAACGTTGACGCTCTTTCGACGCGATTCCTTGGCCTTTTGAGCCTCGTCAAACTTGAACTTTCCGTAGTCCATGATTCGGCAAACTGGAGGATTAGCCGTGGGGGCAATCTCCACGAGGTCTAAGTCCATGTTGCGGGCCATTACTAGGGCCTCGCGGACAGTAGTAATGCCGTGCTGATTACCTTCATGGTCAATCAGACGAATCGTTTCGACCCGGATGCGTTCGTTGACGCGGTGGTCGGTGGTAGGTGCGGCGATAATTCTCTCCTTGCACTCGAACGTCGCCGACGGCGACGCCACGGCAAGCGAGGCGAACATTGTTCGTATCGACACTGGCGCACTTGGAGTGGCCAGGTGGGATCTAACGAGTAGCTCCACTTGCTGTGAACTGCCCGATTAGGTTAGCAGGCATGTCAGACGAGTTCGAATACGACGAAGATTCCCCAGAAATGCTCAGCGATGAGGATTTGAATGCGCTGCGGCAGGCACCCGTGGACGTTGTGGTGTGCAATCACCTCTACCACATGCTGCAATTGGCCACTATCCATCTGGCCGATACTCCCCCGCGACTAGCCGAGGCCCAGCTCCTAATTGACGCCGTTGGCGGAGTCGTCGATGCCACTGGGACCCGTTTGGGGCAGCCATCCGAGTTAATCCGCGAAGCTCTCACGCAGATCCAGATGGCCTTTGTTCGTGCCTCGAGCGGTCAGGTAGCGACCGAATAGACGTTGACGGCCTGGTCGCGGCCCAGGAGTCCCACTCGACGGGTCGCCGTCACGCTCGCCCCAATGGGAATCGATCGAGTGCCGTCGCCAATGGCCACGCAGTGGAAGTAGTACTGCTCACCCTGGACGGTTGCAATCCAGCCATCACCGCGCTGGGCATCAAATGACGCAACCGTTCCCGCAATAGTGCTCATGCGCCGAGCGAGCCACTCCGCAGCACGTTGACCATCTCAAGGGCCGTGTGGGCCGACTCGCGGCCCTTATTTGTTTCGTCGGGCAGTGAACGAACGAGTGACTGATCAATAGTGTCAGTTGTTAGTACGCCAAAGATGACCGGTACGCCAGTCGCCAATTGAACGTCTTGAACACCCCGTGCGCACTCGCCCGCCACTACGTCATAGTGACCCGTGTCACCACGAATGACGGCGCCGAGGGTAATAACGGCGTCGTAGGGACGCGGTGCAGTGGCGTAGGCCTTGGCCAGGAGGGGCAGTTCGAAGGCTCCCGGAGCCCACGCAATCGAGATATCGGCTTTGGCTACACCAGCTTCCTCTAGAGCGTCAAGAGCGGCCGTAAGGAGCCGTGTCGTGATGCCACCATTGAACTTGCCGCAGGCAAAACCAATGCGGAGGCCATTGCCCTGGTGGGCACCGATAAGGACTTCACCAGCTCGCGCTGACTGCACTTGCGCAACGGTGAGGTCCAGTTCAGTGTCCTTGCTACTTGTCATCAAGATTCTCCAAGAAGTGACCCATACGTTCGCGCTTTGTCCGTAGGTAGTTGATGTTGTGTTCGGTTGGGATCGACTCAATGGCGACACGCTCAACGATATTGAGTCCGAAGCCGTCTAGTCCGCCGTACTTGGCTGGGTTGTTGGTCATGATTCGCAGGTCGCCAATACCGAGGTCAACGAGAATTTGGGCACCGATGCCGTACTCGCGAGAGTCCACAGGCAGGCCTTGTTCTAGGTTGGCGTCGACCGTGTCGTGGCCCTCTTCCTGCAGGGCGTAGGCGCGAATCTTGTGACCGAGACCGATCCCTCGTCCCTCGTGTCCCCGCAGATACACCACAACACCGGAACCTTCACTGGCAATCCGAGCGAGCGCCGAGTGCAACTGGGGACCACAGTCGCAGCGCAGGGAACCCAGGACGTCACCCGTCAGGCATTCGGAGTGAACGCGGACGAGCGTGGGGCTCGTTGCTTCAAGCTCGCCAAAGACCATGGCCATGTGCTGCTGTCCGTCGAGAACATTTTCGTAGACCACGACTTTGAACTCACCGTGCTCGGTGGGCAGGCTGGATTCAGCGACACGCTTAACCAGCTTTTCGTGGCGACGGCGGTAGCGAATGAGATCGGCAATGGAGACAATCGGCAGATTGTGCTTCTCGGCAAACTCAGTCAACTCGGGAAGTCGAGCCATGTCGCTCTTGTCGTGGGTCACGATTTCGCAGAGTACGCCTGAGGGCGCCTTACCCGCCATACGGCAGAGGTCGACCGTTGCTTCGGTGTGACCCGCACGCTTTAAGACGCCACCCGGCCGATAGCGCAAGGGGAAAATATGTCCGGGTCGGTTGAGGTCAGTGGGCCGCGTCGCGGGGTCGATTAGTGATCGAATGGTGGCCGCTCTGTCACTGGCTGAAATACCCGTGGTCGTGCCATGTCGATAGTCCACCGAAACAGTGAAGGCCGTCCGGAGGGCTTCGGTATTAGCGACGACCATGAGTGGGAGGTCGAGTTCGTCGGCACGTTCTGGTTCCAACGGACTGCAGAACAGTCCGGAGGTGTGTTCTAGAAAAAAGGCCATCGCCTGAGGGGTTACGTCCTCGGCGGCCATGATCAGATCGCCTTCGTTTTCGCGGTCCTCATCATCGACGACGACAACCATGCCCCCACGGCGAATCTGCTCTACGGCTTCTTCAATTGTGTTGAGCACGCTCAAACCTCCAGATCAAGACGAATATCTTCACCCAAACGCTTCATAGCCACAAATCGGCCGCGACGCAGGGCGGAGATCGTTTCAGTCTCCAATGAGGCTAACGCCGGCAACGCACTAGTCAATCCGGCTAGAGCGGGTGCGATGTACCAGACGATTCGCTGTACGAGACCGGCCTCTACGAAAGAACTCACCACCGAGGGTCCACCTTCGACCAAGACCTGCACCACGCCTTCGGCGCCCAGCCGATCAAGCAGCTGGTCGAGGGGCCCTTCGTATTCTTCGCAAGGTTGCACCTTGGCTGACTTACTAACCCCACCAAGGACGATTCGACGCGGCTCATAAGTCGCATCGTGGAGACGGGCCGTCAGCGTGGGGTCGTCGCTGCGCACGGTACCGGCACCAACGATGATGGCCTGGGACGCGGCGCGCAGAATGTGGCCGTCGTAGCGAGCCGCCTCCCCGGTGATCCACTGGCTCGAGCCATCAGGCATCGCAACAGCACCGTCGAGAGTGGCGGCCACTTTGGCCACCACGTAGGGACGACCCGTGGAGCGATGGTGCAAATAAGGCGCAAGGTCTTCACGGACCTCGTCCGCCGAGACGTCGGTGATCAGCTCAATATTCGCCTCACGAAGACGCGCAAGACCGCGCCCCGCAACGTGGGGGTCGGGATCGCTAACGGCCACGACCACTCGAGCGATTCCGGCATTGATAATTGCCTCCACGCACGGTCCGGTGCGACCAGTGTGAGAGCAGGGCTCCAGCGTTACCACCAGCGTGGCGCCGCGGGCGGCCGTGCCCGCTTGTGTCAGTGCCTCTATCTCGGCGTGGTTACCACCAGGTGACTGTGTTCGACCTTCGGCGAGTACTGCTCCTGTTGTCGCATCGAGAATGACGGCACCCACCCAAGGATTTGGCGAAGAGAGCAATCGAGAGCCGCTCGCGAGTTCGCGCGCGCGCTCCATGGCGTCGGCCCATTGGCTCATCTCTACGCTGCGGTAGCAGCCGCGGCGCGGAGAGTGGCCGCCGCACGCAGTGGATTCTCTTGCCCGAAAATTGCATTTCCGGCAACAAGGACGTTGGCACCTTCGCCCACGGCGATTGGCGCAGTGGTCGTATCAATGCCACCATCTACTTCGATGTCGACGGCGAGACCGCGAGCGTCAACGGCTTCACGCGCAGCGCGCACTTTCGGCATCACGTCAGAGATGAACGACTGACCCCCAAATCCGGGGAACACAGTCATCAGTAAAAGCAAGTCGATCTCATCGAGAAACGGCTCAACGTCACTAAAGGGCGTGTCGGGATTAGCAGCCAATCCGACTCGCAGACCGAGATCACGACATTGGGCAAGCAGCTCACGCGTACCGCCAACCTCGACGTGCACCGTGCAACCATCGGCACCGGCCTTGGCGAAGGCTTCCAAGTACTTACCCGGCTCCGTCATCATCAAGTGGCAGTCGAAGAACTTGTCGGAGTACTTCCGGAGAGATTTCACTACGGGTGGCCCAATGGTCAAGTTGGGTACGAAGTGGCCATCCATGACATCGACGTGAAGCCAGTCCGTCTCTCCGTCAACAGTCACGATTCCACTCGACAGCGATCCAAAATCGGCCGAGAGAATCGAAGGGGCAATCCGGAGTGCTCCGGCGGGACCAGCGTTGACCTTGCTCACGAAATCAGCCTACGTTCAAAGTGGCTGAACCCCATCGAATGGGTTCGCCCAATCGAGCTCCGCGCCACCAGTCCCCACTGTCCAGTCGGCGGGACCCCTCCGACTGAAGGTTGTTCACCGCGATACTTCCATCTCTGGCGTGCAATCGCAGCCCGTGGTCGAACGTGACCGTCCCGGGTGTACCCGGGACTTCAGAATCCAACACGGCTCCGTGAATCCTTACCCGTTGGCTATTGATATAGGTAAAGGCGCGACCCAGCCGAACCACGCGGACCAGCATTTCGGCGGAATCGTCCGGTTCCAGCACGAAATCCTGAGGGGTTAACTTCGCGGCGTACGTTGCCTCACCCTCCTGGGGGCGTGGTACCGGTAGAGGCGACTGCGATACGACCTCCACACAGAGTCGTGCCCCGAGGTCGGCCAATTCGTTGAGCAACTCGAGAGAGGTCTTCTGGCCCAGTGGAGTCTCCGTCTGAGCAAAAATCGGGCCGGTATCCAATCCGGCTTCGAGGCCCATAATGCAGACGCCCGTCTCAACGTCGCCGGCCAACAGGGCCCGTTCCACTGGAGCGGCGCCACGCCACTTCGGTAGGAGCGAAAAGTGCACGTTGATCATGGGCACGACATCGAGGAGTGACTTAGGAATCAGTTTGCCGTACGCCACCACTACGCCGAGATCGGCACCACAACTCGACACTAAGTCCAAGGAGTGCCAGACGGGAATACCCAACTCGCGAGCAACCTTTGCCACCGGTGTGGCAATCATCTCCGAGCCTCGACCCCGGCGTTTGTCCGGTTGAGTCACAACGCCGAGTACTTCGTGCCCTGCATCCACCAGCGCGCGCAATGTTGGCGTGGCGGGACTCGGCGAACCGAGGAAGACCAGCTTCATTAACGACGAAACAATCGGTTGAGCCCGTCAGGGTCGTTAGCGGGCAGAGTGGTGAGCCGCTTGCGAAGCTCCTTCTTTGCTTTCTTCTGTTGATCTTCATTAAGACGTTCCACCAACAAAATGCCATCGAGGTGGTCCATTTCGTGTTGAAAAATACGTCCCTCGAATTCGTCAGTCTCAATCGAGATCTCATTACCTTCGAGGTCGTAGCCGACAAGGAAAATTTCGTTAGGTCGGGTAATTTCCCAGCTCAATCCCGGAACTGACAGGCAGCCCTCTTCGTAAGTCCACTCACCGGAGGATTCCACAATGCGGGGATTTATTACGACGACGGGACCTTCTCCCTTGTCGTAGACGAACATCCGCTTTTGAATACCGATCTGATTCGCCGCCAGGCCCACGCCGGGAGCTTCGTACATCGTCTCAATCATCGTGCCAGCGAGCGCTGCGATCTTGCCGTCGATGTCGGCTACTTCATTCGTGACCTGGTTGAGAACGGGGTCACCATAAACGCGAATTTGCATGGTACTCACGGAGAAACGCTACCTTGCCTACGAAATTGCGAGGCGCATAGCCCCACTGGGCCGCTCGGCCCGTGCAAGGAGTGCCCGTAGCTCGCCATTTGACGGAGCCCGAACGATAAACCGGTCCCCAACTACCTGGACAGACACCCCGGCCCCCCGTAGTGCTTCCGCGTAGGCCGGTCCTGCAACTCCCCCGATCTCAGCCAACGCCCCAAAGGGTGGAAGATCTAACAATTCGGCGGTAGCCACCTCGTCCTGCATGAATCGCGCGAAGTCGGCCACCCGGAGCGACTGGAGTACGTCATCTCCCCCGCGTCGGGTCTGGACCACGACAGAACCGCGACCGTCCCGTCGACCACCGACGAGTCGACCGGCCTTGGCCACGGCGTAGATGGCATCACGGCGCGCCTCTTCGCGCGTTCCGAGAAGGTATTGATCAAAGTCGACGAAGATAACGACGCCGCAGCGCCGTACGTGACGGAAAATTGCCTCGGTACCGACGACCACCCTCGTATTTGAGGGTGGTGTTTCGCTGGTTGCCGTGACTTCCAGTACGGGTTGACCTAACTGCAACGCAACATCCCGCGCCAGAGTCGTAACGCCACTGCGAATCGAACGAGGTTTTGTCGCCCCGCAGTCCCGACAGAACGGTTCGCGTGGTGCGTGCGCTTGTCGGCACTGCAAAGCACCATCAACGTCCACTTCAGACTCGCCACACGTCTCGCAGCGAAATAGTTCACCGCACCGTCGACAAGCCAGGAGCCGGCCGGCACCGAGTCGTTGCAGAATGACCGCTACCGCGACACCGTCGACGGAGTCAAGAGCCGTATGAGCGACCCGGAGTGCCTCTTGCGAGAGTGCACCGTCTCGGGGATCTGACATTCGCCGATCGATGACGTCTATGCGGGGCCAACGACCCTCAATGTCTTCGTCAATATTTACCGAACCGAATAGATCGAGAAGCAGTGGTGACGGCATGGGAGAGGTCACCCAGAGTGGGGCGTTGTCTCGCTCGGCCCGATGCGCCACCGCGCGTACGGCGTTCCATGTCGGTGACTGTTCGGAAACATAGGAATCGTCATCGCCGTCGAGAACGACGACACCAGCCACTCGAGGCGTAGGAGCAAAAGTTGCTCCGCGGGCGCCCACGATCACGGGCCATTCGGCTCGACATTTATCCCACTCGTCAATCCGCGCCACGGGAATCCCACGACGCGCTAGACGCGTCGCCAATCGCTCTGCCCAGCCTTCGGTCGGCGTCAAAACCAACAGAGATCCTCGACTGTCGTAGGTCTGAGCCAGTGCCGAGAGAACGATATCGAGGGGGTCTCGTGTCGGACCACACTGCCAGAGGCCGGGGGCGTAAGTGGGTCCGGTGTGGTCGACATTTAATTTCTGAGGAGGTACGGGCAGCGTCTTCCATAGTTTCATGGTGCAGCTGGCACTCAGGGCTCTCGCCAATGGCGTCACCCAGTATTCGCTAGCCCACTGGAGAAATGGGAGTAATTCGGGTGGGGGTCCGTAGCCCAACCATTTGCCTATCGATTTGAGTTCGCGACCCTCTACGGGGACATCGACATCGAGCACCCAGGCCCGCACCGATCGGCCATGAAAGTCCAGGCGAACCCGATCGCCTATCCCTACGACCATTCCATCAGGAACGACATAGTCGAATTCGCGATCAACTGCCGCTACTTCCGTAACGACGCGAACGGCCCGTTGGGCAGACACTTAACCCAGGTTCAGCGCGCGACGAATGTCGTCGACTCGGTTCGTCTGCTCCCACGTAAAGCCCTGGTCGCTACGTCCGAAGTGTCCGTAGGCGGCAGTCTTTTGATAGGTCGGACGACGCAAGTCCAAGTCACGCGTAATCGCGGCCGGACGGAGGTCAAAGATCTCGCTCACGGCCTTGGCAATCTTGGCGTTGTCAACCGTCTCGGTGCCAAACGTCTCGACAAATACCGAAACGGGGTGAGCCACACCGATGGCGTAGGCCACCTGTACTTCGCAACGGCTCGCGGCACCAGCGGCCACCACATTCTTCGCAACCCACCGAGCGGCGTAGGCGGCTGAGCGGTCGACCTTGCTGGGGTCCTTGCCGGAGAAGGCGCCACCACCGTGGCGAGCCATGCCGCCGTAGGTGTCGACGATGATCTTTCGACCAGTGAGGCCGGTGTCGGCGTGTGGGCCACCCAGGACGAACTTGCCCGAAGGGTTGACGTAGACCTTCAAGTTGCTCAAGTCGAGATCGGCGGGAAGCAGCGGGTCGATGACATGCTGACGTAGGTCGTCAGCAATCGTGCGCTGGTCCACCGATTCGGCGTGCTGCGTTGAAATCAAAACCGAGTCAATACCGACGGGACGGCCGCCCTCGTAGGCAATCGTCACCTGCGTCTTGCCGTCGGGGCGCAGATAGGCCAGCTGCCCGCTACGGCGAACCTGGCTCAGGCGCATTGAGAGACGGTGGGCCAGCCAGATGGGTAGTGGCATGAAGTCGTCGT
>JBAXMO010000014.1:0-18028 GCA_037134255.1 Actinomycetes bacterium
AGCTCGGACAGCGTGAGAACCATCTCGACGTTCTCGTAAACAACGCCGGTGCCACCTGGGGCGCCCCCATGGCTGAAACCGACGAGAGCGCCTTTGAACGCGTCCTCGCCCTCAACGTCAAGGGCGTCTTTCACCTCACCAAGTTCCTCCGCCCCATGCTGGAGCGGGCCGGTACCGCTGACTCCCCCGCTCGTGTCATCAACATCGGATCGATTGACGGTATCCACGTGCCGATCATGGACACGTTCGCTTACTCAACCTCAAAGGCTGCTGTTCACCAGTTGACGCGCCACATGGCCAAGTCAATGGCGCCAACAATCACTGTGAATGCCATCGCCCCTGGACCATTCGAGTCGAAGATGATGAAGGCCACGCTTGACGCCTTTGGTGACTCGATTGCTGCGGGCGCTCCGATGAAGCGCATCGGTCGACCTGACGACGTAGCCGGTACGGCTATTTTCCTCGCTTCGCGTGCATCTTCCTACATCACGGGCGTAATTCTCCCGGTCGATGGCGGTATTGCTACCGTCGGTTAATTCGGCGAGAGGCCCAAGGTGGCCTTCAAATTGATCTTGGCGCTCTTTCGGTATACGACAACGGTCACAGTCTGGCCGGCTTTGCGCTTAGCCATAAAGTTCGACACATCCTCTGCGGAGCGAATCTTTGTAGAGTCAATCTGCACGATGATGTCGGCCTGTTCAACGCCCGCATTCTCTGCCGCGGTGCCCGTAAGAACGGTCGTGACGACCGCACCGTAGCTGACGGCAAGGCCATACTGCTCCTTGAGCGCCGGTGTCATGGTCATGATTTGCACCCCGAGGTAACCGTGCTTCTTCGTAATCGGACCACCCTTAATGAGGGTTGCCAGGAGCGACTCGATCTTGCTTGAAGGAATAGCAAAACCAATGTTCTGAGCGCTCGTGCCGTCGTTCATCGTGCCAGCCACCGCGGTGTTCATCCCTATGACGTGACCATTGGCATCGAGGAGCGGACCACCAGAGTTGCCCGGGTTGATCGCCGCATCGGTTTGGATCAGATTGCTGAGCGTCTCACTGGAGGTGCCGTTGCTGGCCGCAACAGTACGACCGAGGGCTGAAACAATCCCCTGGGTTACCGTTGGCGTCCCCGCCGCTAACCCGAGGGCGTTGCCAATGGCGACCACGCTGTCACCGACCTCGAGAGAATTGGACTTGCCAAAGGTCACCACCGGGAGCTTCGAGGCATTCGTGATCCGAATGAGTGCGACGTCATTGGATACGTCGACGCCGACCAAGGTGGCCGGCAGTGATGCCGTCGACCCCGTGCGAGTTACCGTCATTGTTCCACCAGCGAGTGCGCCACTGACGACGTGGGCGTTAGTTAAGACCAGACCGTTGGCTTGCAGGATCATCCCCGTGCCCTGCTCCTCGCCCGTGCTTGTGCGGACGTCAATAGACACAACTGATGGAGAGACAATTCGAACTAACTCGGGAATGGTTAATCCGCTCGGAAGCACCGCTCCCCCAGGCTTCAGGTTCGAGGTGTTGATCGTGAGATTGGACGAACCACTACCGCCGGCGAAGTGGCCGGCCGTACCGCCGACGAGAGCGGCGATGAAGAAAATCGTAATCCGTGAGCCGAACGCCCGCTTTCGCAGTGGGGCACGACTTCCAGGGATTGGACGAGGCGTAGGGGCCGTGGGTGTGGGCCAAGCGGCCACCTGCACGCGGTTTTCGACGGACGGAGTTTCGATGGGGTTGGAGTGTTCAGGTTCGAGTTCCATGGCCTCATGCTAGGGAGTCGACGTAAAAATTTACGTGAGAAACCATCGAAATTGCTTGTCGGAGGAAACCGACTAGATTGTCAGGGCTATGTCGCGTCGAATCGAGATTGAAATCACCAGCATTAACGGAGAAGTTGCCACTTGGCGTGCCGCTGGTGCGAAGTTACCCAAGGGGTCGCTGGCTACCAGCCTCCTTCCCTCTGGAACCACGGCTGGTGCCGAGTTCCGTGCCGACGTTGAGCAGAATATGGAAGGCGTGGAAGTCTTGGCGGTGTTGCCAGTCAAGACGGCCTCTCCTCTAGATCTGCGGGGTGAGCGGATCGTTATCGCCCCCAAGGTTCACACCGGTCCCGACATTCAAGTTACGTATGCGCCTAAGGGTGGCAAGGGTCGCCGCGATGGTGACGGACCCCGTGGCCGTCGTGATGGTGACGACTCGCGTCCACGCCGCGACGACAAGAGCTCTCGTGGTCCTCGTGCCGGTGGTCCGACAGGCGAAGGCGGCGACAAGCGCCCCCGTAGTCCTCGCGCTGGCAGTCCAGTCGGCGAAGGCGGCGATAAGGGCGGCCGTCCAACTCGTCCCCGCACCAACGATCGTCGTGGCCCCCGTCCGGAGCGGCCAGCAGGTCCACCAATGTTGACGGTCCACCGCAACGCCTTCTTGGCCACGTTGAATCCCGAGCAACTACCCGTTGCCGAACAACTGCTCCGCGGAGGCTTGCCGGCTGTTCGCACAGCTGTCGCCGAACAGAACAAGACCGCTACGGCTCAAGGCCGTACCACGGTGAACGCTGATGCGATTGACCGTATCGCCACTGACCTCCTCGGTAAGGCCAACCTGGCCATGTGGAAGGACCGTGCCGCAGGTGCTCAAGGCGCTGGACGTGACCTTCGCCTTCGCGATCTACGGCCCGTGGTGACTTCAGCCAAAACCGTGAACCTCGACGATGAGGCTCGCACGATGCTCAAGGATCTTCAGGCCCAGCTCACTGCTCAAATTGACGTTCTCAGCACCGAGTGGCTGGCGAAGATTGCCGCCGCGATTGAGTCAAAGAATGCCCTAGAGGCCCTCATTCTGGCGGCACGCCCCCCAGAATTCCGTATGCAGGTTGCGTCAGAGTCGGCTGTTGCCATCGCTGCGTTGGCCTCTGAGTCTCTCAACGAGAACGTGGCTCCCGCTCAGTGGATTGCTTTGGTCCAGGCCGCGGTGGCCTCGCCAATGCACCGCACCATCAAGCCCACAGGTATTCCTGCCGATGAGACGTGTCGTAATGAAGCTATCAAGGTTGCTGGTGCTGTTCCTGAGCTCGCGAAGCTGTTGGGGATGCGCGTGCCACCGCCGCCACCGCGCACAGTTACTCCCCGTCGTCCGCGTCCTGCGACTCGTTCATAACTAGTTTTCGGGCCTTTAGTCCGAGCGCTTCTCCAAAGGACTTTGCCGCCCGGTCACCCGGCCGTACCCAGAAATCAATCACGGTGTGTTCGGTTTTTATTGCATTGTAGAGTCCACGACCTAGATTTTGCTGGCGATCGCCGGGCGCTACGTAGATCAGGCCCACGCCTCCGAACCAGAAACCAAATCCCGTAACAGTCGAGCCGTGGGCCACCCATCCCGACACAGCCTCCTCGGCGAGCCGTGACGCTAGGGAGTCACTCTCGCATCGGAAAAGTTCGCTGAGATCTCCACGAAGCTCTCGACCACCACGTGCGACACAGAGTTCGTTCAAAAAGTCGTGACAGAGAACTGCTAGAACCTCGTGGTCGGCTTCCCTGGCCCGTTGGATACTCATGCGAGACGTGACAACTCTTTGAGAATGCTCTTGCGACCGCGGTTGGCGCTTTCGTAGGCCAGCACTTGGTTTCGCTCGCTCTGAGACAACTCACCCAGGAGGACGACAATCTGAGACGCCGTCAGGGCGTCGTAATCCTCGATACAAGTCGGCGGGTCCACGTCGATTCGCGCTTCATCTGTCGCCGTGGTCTTATCGGGCTTGGCCGAGTTGGGGCTGCCTGGTTGAACCAGATCGTTGATGGCACTCTTGGCCTTGGCGGCAGCCATTAAAACGGTGAACTGACCGACGGCTTTGGCCTGACGGAGTTCAGCCTCAACTTCCTCACGTTCACGACCGCTGATCCCGAGCATCAACTTCTCGCCGTACTTTACCGAAGCGGATACGACCTCGCTACCCGCCTCGACGAGCCGTAGAAATGGATTAGAGGCAGTCACGGCAGAGCATCGATTTCTTGTCTGCAAGCTGACTGTTCTTCTTCAGGAGGCGACAGGAGTTGCAGCGGAATTCATCGTCTTGTTGCGGAAGAACCGTCTCGTTCGCGTCTAGTTTTTCTTCGGTGTCGGAAATAGGCTCATCGTCCTCGTCCTCTTCCTCGGTAGTGACACGGACCCGCTCGGCCAGCACTTCATCAAGCGCTAGCTCGACATCAGTATCGGGTCCATCGTCTTCGTCAACATCTTCCTCGGCGACAACCACGGGGCCCGCTACGGTGTCGGTCTCGTCGTCATCGTCAGCGCCCTCAACCTCGACTTCTACCTCGAGTTCATCATCACCGGTGGTGATGTCATCGTCTTCAATTACTTCGTCGTTCTTAGGCATAGCCGTCCTTCAATGTGCGAGCGCATAATAGAGCACCCGTCGAGAGATTTGGTGTATTTCAGGTAAGAAAATTCGTTCGTACGTGTTTAGCGAGCGCTACGAGCTCGTTCGGCGGCTCGTTCGGCCTCGAGACGCTCAAGATCAGTGTCGCTGAAGTCCACATACGTCATCGCCTCGGCGATGGTCTTATGTCCGGCTACCTCGTTGATTAAGCGGTGCATTTCGTGGGCCACCCGGCGATAGCTGGGATGACCCTGCGGGCCAGAACGGAGTTCAATCAGATGCATGGCTTCTCGGGCGTTCATTTGCATCACGTAGCGAATGCGAAAGGCCAGCGCGACGGCGTACTGGGCCTGTTCGGGAAACTCGTCAATCAAAGTCTCGTACAGATCCCGTGAGCGGTCCAAGCTGGCGGCATATTCGGCTCCGTATCCAGCCTCTTCAATGAGGGCGGGCGTGTCGTAGCCCAGCTCTGTGGTGAGAGGCTGCCACTCAATGGTCAAAAGGCGGTGGCGCTGTAGATCTCGAAAGGCGCCGTAGTCGGTTACCAGTTCAAAGCGATAGTCGGTCCGCTCAAATGCTCGCCCAGGACGGTGGCGGCGGTTACCGCGCTCCCCCACGTAGGTGGTGAGGATCTGCGCCCGCTCCGCCGGGCTGAGGGCGGCGACACGTCGCTTCACCTCTTCATCCGAGAGCGTGGAATTGGCGAAGGCGATTGCCTCAACAACCCGCTGCTCTCCATCGGGATCGAAACTGACGAGATTGACGGATTCACCGGGCTCTGCGGCCGCGTCGTCCCAAAGCTCCCGGAGAATCTGTCCAGTGGCTGTTTTAGTCTCGGCTAGGTAGTTCGTCCACGCGACACCGCGATCCTCTAGGTCCACCCGCTTAAGGAACGAGGGGATCACTTTCCGAAGTTCGGTCAACATCAGGTCGGCGTAGTGGCGCGCTTCTGGCAGAGGGTGGGCTCTCATGCGCAAGAGCAGCGACTCAAATGCCTGACCTGAGCCGTAGACACCAACATTCGAGAGTGCGCTGGCGGGCAGCAGTCCCCGTACTGCATCAAGAGCCTTGGCTCGAATGGCCATGCGATATGAAAAGTCAGTGTCCTCAGCCGTCTTGGGAAACTTCTTAGTAGTGAACTCCACGATTTTGGGTAACAACTCAGCGTAAGAATCGAACATGCGGTCCATCTCGCCGATGTACTTCGCTCCATACTTACTATCGAGGAGGCTGTGATCTCGGTAGTACCGATAGAAACCGTTGCTGAGGCGCTTGTCGTAGCCCAGGTAGCGGGTGGACTGCTCGAGGTAGCTCATAATGCGACCCCACTCGAGAATTTTGGTCAGGACGTTAGAAGCCTGCTCACAAGCAAGGTGGACGCCACCTAGTTGGGCAACCGAGTCGTCACCGTATTCAAAGAAGATTTTTTGATAGAGGTCGTCCGCCCTCTCTAGGCCAACGGTTGCGTCAATCGATTCGTCTCCGTCGAGTACGAGGTCCTCAACGAATTCGTCAAGGAAGAGACGTCGCAGGCTTTTTGATGAGCGTGAGTAACGAGCGAAGAGCGCACCTTTCACAACCTCCGGGAGGTTGACCAAGGCAAAAACCGGACCCTCTAGGTTCGTGAAGTAGCGGCGCAAGACGTCAGTCTCAGCGGCTGTAAAATCCTCGGTCGCATAGGGGTGCATGAGGTTTTGAGATTAGAGCGTGGAACCTGGCAATTGAGGGATTCCCATAGAACCGGCAACCACGCTCCGCAAAATGCCCGCCTTTGCCTCCTGGGCTACGGCGACAATGTCACTCCCCGCCCCGAGGCGGACTATCTGCTCACAGAGGTCGGCAACCTGCTTGGCGTGTCGGACAAAGTCACCTGGGGCCATGGTGCCAACTTCGGCATCGGCAACGTCCAGCGCCGTAGCGAGTGATGCCCCTCGAGTCCATGATGCAATAGCCCTGGCGAAGCCGTCATCGAGTCCTTTGGCGTGCTTGACCTTGTGGCGTTCTTCGCTCTCTACTACCCGGAAATGCAGGGTTGAAATGACAGCCAAGCGGTCAACGATATCTGCGCGCCGCTGTGGTCCGAGCCGATCCTTAATGTCTTTGGGTTTCCGCTGTTTAGTTCCCCTGGCTGCGGGCTTGGGCTTAGAGCGCCGGCCTTCGAATGCGAAGCAGCTGAGAACAGCGGCAAGTGTGGCCGGCTCGATGTCTTCAAAGGCCCCTTCGTACCATGACTCACAAAGTAGGAGATCATTCTCGTGGTAAATAGACCGCAGTGCCTCGCCGCGCGGCGTCAGGCTCCATCCCGCCCCGTAGCCAAGATCTTCAAAAACGCTCCGTCTCGCCATCATTTGGTCGGTCAGCGTCCGTCGTACGCCAGCAGGCCTTCGGTCGGCCTCGAACTGAGCGAATGATCGATTCAAGATAGTGAGCGCCATCTCCTCATCGAAATGATGGATCAAGTTCGCAGTCAAGTTATAGGTGGGGCGAAACGAACTGTGAAGATCTGGCGGCGGGGCAATTGCCACCCTCCCAATATCAGCCATAGAAGTTTCGAGAGCGAAGCTAATGATGGCGTGCCCCTCATCGTCGAGACCCCGTCGTCCGGCACGTCCGGTCATTTGGGCGAACTCTCCACTTGAGAGTGTGTTCCGACCGGCATCGGAGTATTTGGAGAACTTTTCAAGGACTACTGAACGGGCAGGCATATTGACACCCAGTGCGAGCGTTTCAGTGGCGAAGACCACGCCAAGTAGGCCACGTTCGAAACAAGTCTCAACAATCTCCCGGAAAGCGGGAACCATTCCAGCGTGGTGGGCCGCAATGCCATTGCGAAGTGAATCTTGAAACTCAGGAAAACCGAGTGCATTTAAGTCGTCGTCTTCGAAAGAACGCACCCGCTCGGTGGCGATGTCGTCAATCTCAAAGGCCATGTCACGAGTAGTGAACCGCACGCCATCGCGGCGACACTGCCGCACGGCGTCATCACAACTTGCTCGAGAGAAGATGAAATAGATGGTGGGGCCCAGATCCTCGTCATCAATGACGCGTAGTAGGTCACTACGTCGAGGAGTGCTGTAGGGCGGCGGGGGCGCGGTCGAACGGTCTCCACGCCACTGCGGTCCCGGGCGAAATTTCCGTGAATTCTTCAGGAGAGCATCGACTTTGCGCGCCGGATCAGACAGGCGGTCTCCATCGAGGAGGTCAAAGAGTTCAGGCGCGTTTTGGCCCCGTCGGTGAACGGCAACATGGTTGTGCAGCGTGATTGGTCGTTCAGTTTCCACGATGACTTCGGTTCGACCTCGAACCTCGGTGAGCCATTCTCCTAAAAAGGGAGCGTTGGCAACTGTCGCTGACAGGGCTACAAACTGCACTTCGGAAGGAGTCAAAATAATCACTTCTTCCCAGACACCACCTCGAAAAGGATCCTGTAAGTAGTGGACTTCGTCCATAACTACAAGCGAGAGGTCCTGAACCCGACCGGACTCCGTCAGAAGCATGTTTCGAAGCACTTCGGTTGTCATAACCACAATGGGGGCACCGCGGTTAATCGAGGTATCGCCAGTCAGTAATCCCACAATGTCGGCGCCGAAGCGTTTGCCAAGTTCACCAAATTTTTGATTCGAGAGGGCCTTCAGTGGCGTCGTGTAGAAGGCCCGGCCGCCATCACGAAGAACTTTTTCAATGGCATAGGTGGCGATAAGCGTTTTGCCGGACCCCGTTGGAGCGCTGACGAGAACATTGTGGCCATCATCGATCGCATCAAAAGCTTCGATTTGAAAATCATCGACTCCGAAACCTAGGCCCGCAATGAAGTCATCACGGTTTAAGGATGTCACCGCTTAGCCAACTTTCCAACACCGATGGCTAGGAAGTAAAAAGCCAGCAGAGGAATCATCATGGCCATCATGGAGAGTGGATCGCCGCTGGGGGTAAATACTGCCGAAGCGACGGTAATTAAAATGATGGCGTAGCGCCAGAACTTAAGCAGCTGGCGTGACGTGACCACGCGACCCAGTTGGAGTCCCACCAAAATCACTGGGAACTCGAAAGTTAAGCCGAAGACAAACATCATCAAAATAATTAAGCCGATATACGAATCTGCGGTGTACAGCGTCGAGATTCCGGCGCCCCCAATCGCATTAAGAAACTGCAAGGCGTGGTTGAACATAATGAAGGCCATGGAACAACCTGCTGCAAAGAACACTGTTGCCGCGATCAGGAACGAGAGGGCGTAACGACGTTCTTTCTTTTTGAGGCCCGGGGTGATGAAGCGCCAGATTTGCCAAAGCACCACCGGAGATGCGAAGAGAAGTCCGCAATAGTAGGCAATTTTGATTCGAATCGAGAAGGCGCTCAGCGCACCGATCGCCGTCAGTTGGCAGGCCTTAGCCAAGTGCAAATCACAGTAGGGCTTTTCTAGAAAGGTCAGAATCGAGCTGTATTCAACGAAGGCCAAGATTCCGAAAATGACGATGGCTAGAAAACTAAATAAAATCCGTCGTCGGGCTTCAGCAAGATGTTGCGCCAGGGTCATGCCTCGAGAGGCTCGTTTAACAGCAGATTCCACGACTACTCAATTCCAAGAAGGGTCGGGTGGCGGTGGCGGTGGAATGTACTCGCTAGTCGCGGGATTTTCTGGGGCAGACTGCACTCCATGTAGTTCGCCAGGCTGGGGTCCATCCTCGACTTCATCTAGTTCGTCAATCGACTGTGTTCGACTGGCGATCTCGTTAAGAAGATTTACGGGGCTGCGAACTACGCGAGCTAAGTCGCCGCTACTAGGCAGAGAGGGTATGGCCTCGCGCACTTCAGCTTCGACTCGCTGCTGAAACTTCTTGAGAGAACGCCAACCCTCACCAATCTGGCGCGCAGCCTGAGGCAATTTGTCGGGACCGAGGAAGATCAAGATGACAGCCACAATGATCATCAACTTGAAAGGGCTCAGGTTGAACACAATGCCATTGTAGGACCCATTTCAGGGCCGAGTACTACGGATGCCCGAAATTTGAGAGTGGCCAGATCCGTAGGACTACTTTGCCAACAATCAAGGACTTGGGTAGGGTCCCCCACATCCGGCTGTCGCACGAACTGGGGCGGTTATCGCCCATCATGAAGTACTGGTCTTCGGGTACCTTGACGTAGCCAATATCGCTGCCCAGGTTGGGCGCGTGGTTCCAGTGCTCGACCAATTTCTTTCCATTTATATAAATCGTATTATTGCGACTCGTCAATTCATCACCGGGTAAGCCAATAACGCGCTTGACTAAGTCGGAATTTGGTCCGGTGTCACCACTGCACTGTTCGCGGGGTGGGTGCTTGAAAACGATGACATCGCCGCGGTTGATATCTCCAAAGGTTGTGGAGAGCTTGGAGACGATGATCCGGTCGCCGACCTGAAGGGTCGGCACCATCGACCCAGAGGGGATGAAAAACGTCTGAAAGACGTAGGCGCGAATCAGGAAGGCCGCGCTCAGGGCTACCACGATTATTCCCAACCACTCCATGATCCACCGAATCAGAGTTTTGCCGGGCTCACCGGCTAGTTCTATGACTTCTTCGACGACGTCAGGCGCTTCATCGACTGTGTGATGGATGTGGTTGGTCTGCTCGTCGCTCACAAGAGTCCACCCTAGTCGGCCCCATTTTCTCTGGGACTAGAGAGAATTCAGTAACCGTTCGAATCGTTCGTCATGACTCTTAAACGGGTCCTTCAAGAGAACGGTCCTCTGCACTTGGTCATTGAGTTTGAGATGCACCCAGTCGACTGTGAAATCGCGATTCTTCTCTTTGGCCCGTCGAACGAAAGCTCCACGCATTCTCGCTCGTGTTGTTTCGGGAGCCTGAGTGACCGCGGCCTGAACTTGCGATTCATCGACCATCCGAATGAGATTTCCCTTAGCAGCGAGACGATGGTAGAGCCCCCTCTGCGGGTCGGTGTCGTGATAGAGAAGATCAATGAGCTGCACCTTGGGGTCTGTGAGGGGAAGCCCTTCCTTTATTCGGAGGGCCTCGATCAGCGAATATTTAGCTACCCAGTCAAGCCGGTCAGCGAGGACCAACGGATCGAGGCGCAACTGCGTGAGCACGCCACGCCAAAGCCGCAAGGCTTCAAGCTGATCACTTGGTATCTCACGTTTCGAGGCGTACGCCTCAACTCTCTCGCAAATCTCTTCTTGCAGTTCCAAGGGGGTCATTTCGCGCCCGTTGACCAACCGCACCTTGCAGTTCCCATCGCCAAGTGGGTCCATCGAGATTTCTCGGAACGCCTTGATGGGTTGGTCAAGGGTGAGGTCTCTCAATATCGTGTGACGATCCTCAATCATTGACAAGATCAAACAGGTGGCACCAACTTTGACGAACGTGGCGAACTCACTCATGTTGGAATCACCAACGATGACGTGAAGACGGCGATACTTTTCGGGATCGGCGTGTGGTTCATCTCGGGTATTGATTATTGGTCGGCTTCTGGTAGTCGCCGACGAGATTGATTCCCAGATGTGTTCAGCTCGCTGACTCAGTCCGAATTGCGTACCGCGTGACGCGGTGGTGACCACTTTCCCGGCGCCGCTCCAGATCTGACGACTCACGAGGAACGGAATTAGAAATTGCTCGTGGCGCTTGAGGTCTTCTTCGCGCTCGGTGCAGTAGTTCTCGTGGCAGCCGTAGCTGTTGCCTGCGGAGTCAGTGTTATTTCGAAAGAGATAGATCGAGCCACGGCTTCCCTCGTCACTCAGCTGCCGTTGGGCCGACGTGACGAGGCTTTGGAGAATGCGCTCCCCCGCTCTATCTTGAGCAACTAAGTCGTACAAATTGTCGCACTCGGCAGTGGCGTATTCGGGGTGGCTGCCAACATCGAGATACAGCCGCGACCCGTTTTCGAGAAAGACATTGCTCGAGCGACCCCAGGCCACCACCTTGCGGAAGAGCACCCGAGATACATCGTCGGGACTCAGGCGTCGTTGACCATTGAAGCTGTACGTAACTCCGTACTCAGTCTCGAGTCCATAAATCCGCCGGAGCATTAGAGAGCCGTACCGTAGAACACGGGCCAGTACTAGGCCAGCAACTGACTGACGAAGTCATCGCTGAGCCGAGAGAACGTTCTTCGGGCTCCCAGGTCCTCGAGGCGCGCAACTTCGAGATCAGACGCAGGGATAGATCGATCAGGTCCAGAAAGTGCCCGCACGGCACGCTGGAGAGTTGTGGCGAGAGTTGTTACGTCGTCACCTTCGTTGACAAATCGTATCCGGATGGTCTCGCTATCCCCGCCTAAGACCGCGAAGCGAATCTCGTCGGTAATCGTTCCTTCGAAGGCGATGTGATAAATCTTCGTTGGCTTGTTACGAATTCCGAGCTGCGCTACAAGAACCTCGACTTCGAGTGGCTTGCCGCCATCGGTAAAGCTCGTCCCGAGATACTGCGCATAGACATTGGCCAACGAACGAGCATCAACGTCCTCGCGAGAGTAACGGAATCCGGTTGAGTCAGCCCAACGAACTCCAGCACTCCGGAGCTCGTGGAACTCGTTGTACTTGCCCACACCGGCGAATCCAATACGGTCGTAAATTTCGCTGATCTTGTTCAGCGAAGCGGAGGGGTTCTCGGCCACTAAGAGAACTCCCTCATCGTAGATACACGCAATCAGCGAGCGACCGCGGGCAATGCCCTTTTGGGCGTACTCGGCCCGGTCCTTCATCTGTTGTTCTGGCGTTACATAAAAAGGCATCGTCATCGCAACTCGCCCCCCGCGCGACCCCTGCTGGCTGTGCGTCGTTGGTTGATGGTCTCGAAAATGATTCGCGTCTCGGACTCAGGTTGTTCGCTAAAGCCGTTGGCTGTCACGGTAACGACGATCGGGAAGATGCCCCGTACGAAATCTGGACCGCCGGTAAAGGGATCGTTGTCGCCTGCTTCGTAAATAGCCAGTGCGCCAAGTTCAATGCACTCCGTCAAGGTCAGACCCTCGCGGTATCCGAGCCGAAGTGCCGACTCGGCAAAAGGAGTGCCGGACCCGATAACACCGAAATCATCCTTTTCATAACAACCACCAGCTCCGTCGTATTCGAACACTCTGCCGCGGTTGTGATTGACGTCAAAACCGGCAACGAGTGGCAGGACCGTAAATGGGGTTCCGAGATTGACGTCTTGGATAAGGGCGGATAGATAATTTGACTTGCCCTCGAGGCTTAGCGTCTCGTCCATCATCTTCTCGTAATGCTCGAAGGAGAGTTGACTGATACGGATGAACTCCATACCGGCGGCAGCGGTACCGGAAATCGCGATGGCAGTGAAGCGATCGGCCTCTGCAATCTTGCGCATGTCTCGAGCCGCAATCGCCTGAGCCGTGGCCTGTCGGTCGGCCACAAGAACAACACCCTCGTTACAACGCAAGGCAACCACGGTGGTGGCGTGGATTGGATCGTCAGTAGCTCCAGGAACACTGAGAGGAATATTCAGCATTTTGAGGAGGTTTTGGAATGAGGGACCGGGATCACTAGTTACATCAAAGAGAGGAAGGGCCACTATTCGCCGCCCTTTTGCACATAGTTGCGAACAAACTCCTCGGCGTTGTCTTCGAGCACTTCGTCAATCTCGTCTAGCAAGGTATCTAGGTCGTTCTTCAGTTGTTCGTTCTTGGTGGCATTGGCGACCAGTTCAATACTCTCCGTCTCAACCTTCTTATCGGATGCCGGCGTTTGGATTCGTTCTTGTTCTGTCATAGTTCCTCAAAGTGTCCCGAGGGCTCGCAAAAGCTCTTGAGCGGTCGTCGCGTTATCGAGCAAATCTCCGAGAAGTTCTGCAGTGCCCTTCAGGGGGTCCATCATAGGAACGCGGTGCAACGGATCCACCCCGAGATCAAAGATAATGGAGTCCCAATTGGCCGCTGCAATTTCATTGGGATACTGCGCAATACAGCGTCCTCGGAAGTATGCCCGGGTATCTCGTGGGGGGTTGTGAAAGGCTTCACCAACAGCCTCGGGTGCCAGAAGGGTGCGGAGCCCGGCTCGCCGCGCCAAACTCTTCTCGGGTCGAATGTCGTGATATTGGATGTCAATCGCCCTCAGTCGGGGATCATCGTCATGCAGGTTGTGGCGTTCTTTAAAACCATTTACTAAACGGAGCTTGGCTACCCAGTCCACCCGGTCGGCGACCGAGTCGGGATTGTCACGTACGCCATCGAGCATTTCACGCCACTGGGTGAGCAGGAGGACTAGTTCTTTCTCATCGGCGACAGCCGAACCATGGCCCGCAGTTACGTAGTGCTCGCACAGCGTCCAGAGTGCATCTTGGTAGTCCCACGCGGAGCGAGTTCGACCATCCACAGATTCCTGACCCTGACGGAGCGTCAAGTCCGCCCCGTAGGCTCGCACGGCCCGAACGGGCGTTCTCGGCATCGGCGGAAAGACTTCAGCCCCACGATCTTCCAGGATGGCGAGCAAGAGAGCAGTGCTACCCAATTTCACGAAGGTGGCGACTTCGCTCATGTTGGCATCACCAATGATGACATGGAGTCGACGAAATCTCTCAGGGTCGCCATGTGGTTCGTCGCGGGTATTAACAATGGGACGCTTCAGGGTGGTCTCGAGCCCCACTAACTCCTCAAAGAATTCGGAACGTTGGGAAATTTGAAAATGAGGCGCCAAATCGTCGAAGTACTCAGTTTCGTAGCCGACTTTGCCGGAGCCAAGAATTATCTGTCGCGAGAGTAAATGAGGCGCAATAGCTCGCACGATCTCGGGAAAAGGGACTTCCCGTTCCACGAGATAGTTCTCGTGGGTGCCATAAGAGTTGCCCTTGCCATCACTGTTGTTCTTATAGACGGTGATGGGAGGTGTGCCTGGTGATGTTTCGTTGGCAACGCGGACCGCGTGGAGGAGAACATCTTCCCCCGCACGGTCGTAGAGGAGTCCCGAAAGTGGAGTGCGACATTCTGGCGAGGAGTACTCCGGATGGGCGTGATCAACGTAAAACCTCGCTCCATTCGTCAGCACCGTGTTAGCCAAATGGCTCTCGATGATCGGCGCCACGGAAGTCAGCAACGGCATGTGACGCGCATCGTTAGCAGGAGACTCATCGCCAAAGTCCCAGTTGATTTTTGTCTCACCATACCGAGCAAAGGCATTAACAAGAATGCTGGATGCCATCACGGGATCGCCGTCAGGTCCTCCGGTTATGCCGTATTCGGTTTCAATTCCCAAGACTTTGGCTATTGCCATGACTAGAGGTACTGCCCCGTGCCGACGTGGTCAATTGAGCGTCCACCCATGGGATCTGGAGTTTCTTGGTGCACAAGCGTGCGGATGAAAACGATGCGCTCCCCCTTCTTGCCCGATATCCGTGCCCAGTCATCGGGGTTGGTGGTGTTCGGCAAGTCCTCATTCTCTCTAAATTCCTGACGGATGGAGCTCACGAGATCCTCTGTCTTGAGACCGCGTGTGCCACCACTGATCTCACGCTTTACGGCGAGTTTCTTGGCACGCCGGACAATATTCTCAATCATCGCTCCAGACGCGAAGTCTTTGAAGTAGAGAATTTCCTTATCGCCACCTTGATACGTGACTTCGAGGAATCGGTTCTCATCATCCGTCCGATACATAGCTTCGACCGTTGTCTCAATCATGGCGCTGGTTGCCTTGTGGGGATCGCCACCGCCGTGCTCCTGAACTTCGCTGGGATCAAGAGGGAGCCGATCGTGGAGGTATCGATCGAAGATCTGTGCCGCGGCCTCGGCATTGGGCCTATCGATTTTTATCTTCACGTCGAGGCGACCAGGACGCAAAATCGCGGGATCAATCAAGTCCTCACGGTTCGTTGCACCGATGACGATCACGTCGCGAAGAGACTCCACTCCGTCAATTTCTGCGAGCAGCTGCGGCACGATTGTCGACTCCATGTCGGAACTGATTCCCGTGCCACGGGTGCGAAAGAGGGAGTCCATCTCGTCAAAGAAGATGATGACTGGTACGCCCTCTTCGGCCTTCTCTCGAGCGCGCTGGAAGACCAAGCGAATCTGGCGTTCTGTCTCCCCGACGTATTTGTTCAAGAGCTCCGGGCCCTTGATATTGAGAAAATAGGAGCGCACATTGGTATTACCCGTTAAGGCTGCGACTTTGGTGGCGAGCGAGTTGGCGACTGCCTTGGCAATCATTGTTTTGCCACACCCGGGTGGACCGTAGAGCAAGATGCCCTTTGGAGCGGGCAGCTCGTAGTCCTTGAAGAGTGCTCGATGGACGTACGGTAATTCGACAGCGTCAGTGATGTCCTCAATCTGGGCGTCGAGTCCACCCACATCGGCGTAACTAATGTCGGGAACCTCTTCTAGAACTAGCTCCTCGACCTCTTGTCGTGCCAACTTCTCCACAACAAAGCCACTGCGGACATCGAACAGCATCGCGTCTCCCGAACGAAGCCGTTCACCGCTTAGGGAGTCGGCCAGTTCGACAACTCGCTCCTCATTCCCTCGGGAGTAGATGAGAATGCGCCGCTCATCAATGACCTCCTTGACGGTGACCACCTCACCTTGACCGTCAAAGTCACGAATACCAATCACGGTGAAGGACTCATTTAGAACGACTTCGTCACCACGGTGCAACTGCCCGGGATCGAGTGCTGGCAGTATTGCGACTCGCATCTTGCGACCGGTTGCGATGATGTCCACTGTTCCGTCATCGTTAAAATTGGAGAATGTGCCGTAAACGGCAGGTGGTTGTGTGAGTCGCTCGACTTCTTCTCGCAGGACCGAAAGTTGGTCCCGGGTCTGCTGCATCGCTGAACTTAGCTTCTCATTGCTTGAACGTGATTGGGTGAGTTGTCCTCGTGCCTCGAGCAGCTCCTCTTCTAGGGCCTCAACACGGACCGGCTGGTCACGAAGCCGATGTTTCAGGGAGTCAATCTCTTCGAGGGCATTTCGTAGAGATTCCCTGAGTTGATCGGAGGTGGCTTCTTGGGCGTCCATATCCTCAGCGTATCCATGCGCTGGTCACTTGGTTCCGGCAGTAAGGGGCAAGCTCTCCGGCTGGCACGATTAGAGTGGAATCCAACGTTCACGCTTCGGAGGACACATGAAGGTTTGGATCGACCAAGATCTCTGCACTGGCGATGGCCTGTGCGAGGAAATTGCCCCAGCAGTATTTACGTTGCTCGACGATGGCCTGGCCTACGTTAAAGAAGGCGTCGACGTGAAGAGCAACCCCGGCGGCGCTAGCGGACTTGCCGCAGTACCCGAGGAGCTCGAAGATGCAGTTGTTGAGGCCTCAGAAGAGTGCCCCGGCGAATGCATCTTCATCGAGCGCGACTAGATATCTTCGCCTCGCGACTCAATGTGCATACGCCGCACTAGTCGCCGCGCACTAGTCAAAAATCCCGTGTGAGCCACCATGCGATGGTCTGGTCGGACACTTCTGCCGTCAATGTGCCAGGTGCGGCGAAGTATCTCTACCGTCTCAGCTAGGCCGAAGGCGTGACGATCTAGCGTTTGTCGAAGTTGTTGGGTCTGGTTAATCGTTGGCAGGTACGCCAAGAAAATCCCACCGGGCCGGAGCGCCTTTTCGGCGTGCTCCACTACTGCCCATGGCTCGGGCATGTCGAGGACGACACGGTCAAAGTCCGTTCCATCAATACCCTCAGTTACGTCACGTATTTGGATGTCGTAGTGAACGTCTTCGCCCAGCATGGCAGTCACGTTGTCCTTGGCCCGCTGAGCGAAGTCTTCTCGAATCTCATAACCCGTGATGAGTGCGCCAGCTCTAAGGATGGTCATCGAGAGCGCACCCGAACCGATGCCCGCTTCGAGAACCCTCATTCCCGGTCCGATGTCGGCGGCCATCAAGATGGCACCGAGGTCCTTGGGGTAGATGACTTGCGCACCACGAGGCATTTTTAAAACGACGTCGCTCAACATCGGGCGAAGAACAAGAAATGGCCGACCGGTACTCCCGTCAACAGAGTCACCCTCGTCACGGCCAATGATGTCATCGTGCTGGACGATGCCGGCGTGGGTGTGAAAAGATGCGCCGGGACGAAGCGATATCAAATAGCGACGATCTTTCTGATCAATCAACATGACACGCTCACCGGCGTTGATAATTGAAGCGCTCACTTTGCAGCCTTCCGCTGGGCCTTTGTTTCGGCCTTGGCACGACGACGCTCGCCGTGCCGTATAAACCACGCGACGCCGGCAATCGCCCACCAGAGCCACGCCATTTCGCGTTTGATCTGTTTGCGGGCCTGGCGCACCGCCAACGCGATTGCACCCCCGAGCACCTTTTGAATCATGAACGGCGCCGACGTCCCCTGCGGCGTCCCCACATGAAGGCAGTTAGCGCTCCCAGAATGCTGAGGGCGAATCCGGCGGACTGACTGGCTGCAGTGCCCTTTTCATTGCCTTCCGTGGCGAAACCGACGAATGAACGAACCCGATTTTCAAGCTCAATCCTCGTGGCTGACTGTTCGCTCATGGCTTCTTTTTCTTGCTGGGCAGTCGGCGTCGGCCAGGACCACTCCCGATTTTTAAAAGGGTTAGCCCAATGACGGCTATGCCACCGATGGTAATGAGAACGTAGGGCAGCCACGAAGTAGTTCCATGCATAAGGCTCTGGAGGAGCCGGAGAAGCCCTACGGCAATCAAGAGCCCCCCGAGACCCACCAGGAA
>JBAXMO010000015.1:0-17976 GCA_037134255.1 Actinomycetes bacterium
GCCGCCACCAACTCCCTCGTTACTGCGGCTGGGGTCGTTGGCGTCCTACTGATTGCTCTGGTAACTACGCCGATTGCACTTTCGCATCTCGGACTCGTGGAGTTCGGCATCTGGAGCTTCGTCACAGTGACCGTGGGATATATCTCTACCCTCGACCCGGGATTTGGGAACATGGTTGTTCGCTACGGTGCCCGCGGTCGCGTTGAGGGTGATCATCTAATTGGGGCACGAATCGCCACCGTCGGCTCCTTCGCCTGGCTCGGTATCGGTGCGGTGGGCCTTCCCATTGTCGTCGCCATCGTGCATCCGCTCATGGGGCATCTCAACTACAGCCCCGGCGTACAGGTTGCTGCCGAGCGTTTTTTCTACTGGACCTATGCGCTCGTCTTTTTTGGGGCCGTGTTGGCCACCCTCTCATCACGCCTCGTGGCTGTCGGCGAACAGTGGATCATCACGGTGATTGACGTGGCGTCGCGACTTATCTACGCGGTACTACTAATCGTTTTACTGGTGCACGGGATGCGCCTTTCCGCCATTGTGATCGCGACCTCAGTGCAGTACGCAGTTTCATACTTAGCGACGCTGGTCGTGATCATTGTGAGACACGGCGCGCCATATGCCAATCCTCGTGGAATATCCCCTGATATTCGACGCGAACTTCGTCGCGTGAGCGGATGGTTTCAACTCAACTCGATTCTTGAGACCTTGACGTACGAGACCGATCCAATCGTGATCTCAACGCTGGTTTCACCCGCGGCCACGGGCCTGTGGTCCATCGCTCAGCGATTAGCTCGTCAAATCACGTACTTCGGATACATCCCTAACGGCAATCTCCTTCCGACAATCTCTGCTGCCGTAGCCGCGGAGGAAGGACTCGACGGCCTTCGTCGTATCTACGTTCGGGCCAATCGAATCATTGTGCTCATTGGCGTGGTGATGGCCGGCCTGGTTATGGCTCTTGGACCAGTACTCCTCACCGCATGGCTGAATCGACCTTTTCTTAATGCTTCCACTGCCACCATTCTGATTGCCCTCGGCATGGTCGCTGGAACCCCAAGACCAGCCACGGCGGCAGCGATTTTCGCCATTGACAAGGTTGGGCTTGGCACTCGGGCTCAGCTCGTGGCGTTTCTCGTCAATGTCGTTTTGACGCTCGCTCTCGTCAAACCATTTGGCCTAAATGGCGTACTCATAGGAACGCTGTGTGCCAAAGTCTGCGCCACTTCGTATCTGCTTATACGTTTCTCTCGAATGGTTGAGAGTTCCGCTCGCGTCCTGATTGTCCCGTGGATTTCACGTGTCATAGTCGTTGGCGCGACCTCAACCATCACGACACGACTCCTTATGGACCGCTGGGGGTGGGCTCTGGATTCTCGTTGGCACGCCCTAGGGGGAGCTGCGGCTCTGAGCTTGATCTTCGGTCTCATTGCGCTGCTGGCCATTCGCCTTACGCGCTACTTCTCTCGCGAAGACTTGCTATGGCTCCGTGGCGCAATGCCTAGTCCAATTCGGCGGTTCTTTACTGATCGAGCTATTCGATTGCTAAGTGGCTCGTGACTTCGCTCTCCCTAGTTATCCCCTCCTATGGACGGGTACTCGATCTCGCCATTGCGCTCGATGCGGCCCTGGAACAGAACGACCCGTTTGACGAGATCATCGTCGTCGCGCGTACTGACGACACTGAGACAATCAGTGTCGCGCGGTCACGATCGGTAAATGTCGCCACCGTCAATGAAGCCGGTGTTCTCGCGGCCATGATTGCCGGCTCCAAACTCGCAACCAGCGATGTGGTGGCGTTTACCGATGACGATGCGCGCCTACCGGTCGATCACGCCTCACGACTTCGGGCCTACTTCGAAGATCCCACAGTCAGTGGCGTTGGGGGCCGTGATGTGCTCTACGACGGTGAAGTGCCGCGACCAACGTCACTCACCCACAATGTGGGGCGCGTCAGATGGTTTGGCAGGGTCGTTGGTAATCACCATCGAGGCGACGGAGCCGTCAGGCCTGTATTCATGCTGAAAGGTGTCAACGCGGCCTATCGCCGTTCAAATCTCGCCTTTCCGGTGGGACTTCGAGGTCAAGGTGCGCAACCACACTTTGAAGTCGCGCTTGGCGCTTGGATTGCTCGCCATCACGGCACCCTGCTTTACGACCCGACGCTCCAGGTGGCCCACCATCCCGCGGTTCGCCTCGGAGATGACCAGCGGATCTCCCCTACGAGTGCGGCAATGCTGGACTCGGCCTACAACCTCTCTCGGTCGCTTCCGCGGCGCTACCTCGCGCGACGACTGCTTTACGTCCTCCTGCTCGGTGACTCCAACTGTCCCGGAATAGGACGTTCGCTGGTGGCTCTTTTTCGAAGGGAGCAGTCCGTCTTGGTCCGCAGGCGCTCCAGCTGGCGCGGCACGATGATGGCGTGGGCCGATCGGGGCGAACCGTTGCTATTCGAACCCTGTAGCGCTTAAGCGAGTAGTTCCCGTAGCGCCGCTTCAAGCCGATCGGCAACGACCGTGGGTCGAAAGAGGCGTTCTGCCTCGGCTCGGCATTGAGCGGCCAGCTGTAAACGCTCAGGGGCACTCAACGCAGCCAGGACATGCAGATGCGTGACTACCTGATTGGACTCGTCAACATCAATTGGGACCACAAACGAGACCGCCGGGGAGACGTCCTCGCTAGCCCCGACACAAGGGGTGACGACTACCGGAACACCGGCGGCGAGCGATTCAGCCACGGTAAGGCCGAACGGTTCGTAGCGAGATAACTGGAGTAGAGCTAAGCCACTCTGGAACGCATCGAACACCTCAGTGCGACTCTTGTGACCAACCACGTTGGTCACAGTCTCATCGCACCTACCCACGGTGTCGCGATAGTCGCTCCACAGCGAGTGGCTGCCAATCACTTGGAACCGAATTGCACCTTCACCCTCACTTCGATCAGTAACCCAACGATGTGTCACTTCCGCAACAGCTTCGAGCCCCTTGCGCACGGCTAGTCGACCCACGACCAATACATCGTTGCCCCCGATACCCACGGGGATGGCATCAACGTTGATGCAGTTGGGCACGACGCGAACGCGATCTGGTGCCACCCCGTAGTCCGCAACGATGGCCTCACCGAAGTGGCGACTAAGCGCCAGTACGCCCGTCGCTCGCCGAGCGTCACGAGCTTGTCTCATGCTGCGGAGCTGGAGCCATCGCGACACGACTATGCGCTTCAATGCTGGTTGGGCACTAACGCCAGCGCGATACTCGCGGTCGAACCATGTTCGTTCTCCCTGCGCATGCACGGAGGGGTGCATGATTACAGGAATATGCAGATTGCGAGGGACCCCCACGCTCTCCATGGATGAGAATTGGTACACAAAGTCATACGGAGTAGCGCGGTGTAGTGCCCGGAGCCGCTTCGCCAGACGTTGCCGACCACGGGCCGCAAACAATTGACTGGACATCATCTTCGTCAGCGAATTACGTGAATACCACTTTTCAAACGCAAAGTTCGAGCGTTCTACGATGTAGTTGAGCCCCTCCCTCTCACCAAGACCGTAGGGGTCGTCATCCTCCTTGGAGGCGACGACAAAGACATCGATACTGTGACCCCTTTGCAACATCTGCTCCAGCAACAGGCCTGCTACACCCGGGGCCCCACCGGCTCCGGGGTGAGGAGACGGACCAACGTAGGCAATTCTCCAACCGGGAAAACGCAGACCCGGAACTGCTCGCGAATCTCGATCTTGCAACAAACGCCACCGTGACCACACGGTCCACGCGTTAACCACGAGCTGCCCACCAGCAACCCAGGCCCACCGCCTGAACTTTCTCGGGGAACGGAATGCTCCGGTCTCACGACCGATGGAGCGCCAGCGATGCGCCGCACCAGCCAGTGGAGCCCAGCGCAACCCACGACGCGAGGCCTTGCGCTCGGGGTGGCGGGCCAGCACTAACCAGTCATCAATTGCAATCACCCCACGGCGGTGCCACTGTCTGGCTGTGAACGGACGTCCGGGGTGCGTGACGCGCATCGCCGACTCAAAGCCCACCGGGCCAACTTCCTTTTGAATGCGCCACGCCAGATCGCGGTCTTCATGTGCCGCGTGAGGAAAGAGGCGATCAAATCCCCCTACCGCCACGAAGGCCTCACGTCGATAGGCGACATTGCAGGTCAAGAAACTTCCGCCGTCATGATCTTCGACAGAGTGTTCGTAGATCGGCGAGAAGGGCGGTGAGGTCGTATCTCCCGTTACGCCGGCAAATGTTGGATTGGCCTCAAGGAACCCCTGAGCCGCAACCACCCAACCCGCCTGAACGGCCACGTCATCATCGGTGAACAGGACAATTGAGCCGGTGGACTGCTGGACCCCGCAATTGCGGGCCCTCGCCGGTCCAATACCAGGGGTTCGCAACAAGGTAATACCCGGGAAAGTAGAGCCGTCGTAGGGCGGCGTAGAGCCATCATCCACCACGATGATCTCCCCCTCTCCTCCCAGCTCTTCAACTTGTGGGCGCAACGTGGAGAGTAGGGCGACTAGGAGCTCCGGCCGGTCCTTCGAGGCGATGACGACGGAGAGCTGCACGGCTCTATTCCAGCACGGATTCGTAGACGGCTTCAACTGCAGCGGCCATTCGCGGCGCACCGTAGAGCGCTGCCGTCGCACGGGCCCTGTGTCCCATCAGCACCCGATCGATCTCGCCGCCACTGATACGTCGGAGAACTTCCGCAAGCGAATTCGCGTCATTAGGCTCATAGAAGAGACCATTTTCACCGTCGACGATGAAGTCCAAGACTCCACCCTGACGAGGCACTACGACCACACGGCCGGCAGCCATCGACTCGGTCACTACGTTGCCAAAAGGTTCGGGTGAGCGTGACGTGAGGACAGTTATATCGAATCCCCCTATTACTAAAGGCACGTCGGCGACCGCCCCGAGGAAACAGACTTGAGCACCAAACGGTTGCGCCAGTTCGCGCAACCGTTCCTCGAAGGCGAGTTCGTCGAAGAGCGCGCCACCGACAAATGTCACCGAAAGTGAGATATCACCCAAGAGGGCCATGGCCTCCAGCATGAGGTCCTGCCCCTTCCAGGCCGCGATCCGTCCAATGACACCAACACGCAACTCTTGTTCGGCCCGTGGCTCTGGGACGGCGAAGAACGCAGCATCGACCGGACTGTGAATCACGTGCGCGTCTCCACTGGCTGCCTGGGCCGTTGCATGCGAGTTGGCGATGACCGCATCAGACCTCAGAGCCAGCAGAGTTCGCAGTACTCGTGCCATGGGTGCTGAGAGATAGGGCGGTGACCATAGATCGCAGACATGGGCTACGACACGCCAAGGTTGGCCCACCGAGGCAAATGTACCGAGAACAAAGGCTTTGAGGGAATTCGTATGCACCAACGTTGCACCGCGCTGTCGCAAGAGTCGGGCTAGGCGCCACGAGAGTGTCGCCGTATCCCACAACGAGAAACCAAATCCGCGCCAGATATTTTCTCGCCGCCTCGACTGTGTCCGTCTCTTCATCGTGAGTACTTCATACGTGATACTCCGACTACGGAGTTCACGCTCAAAGGGACCATGCTCAAAGAGCACAACATGGGGAATGAAACGGCCCATATTCGCAAGCGCTTCCGCGGTTCGCGCTATTGCGAGCTCTCCTCCGCTCAGTCGAGCCGTGTGGTCGAGAATAACGACACCACAAGGCTCCTCAACACGGGCCAGCAGTGCCTCGTAATGCTGAACAAAATAACTAGCTACAGCTGACCACGACAGACCTTCAATGCTCTGACGCACGGCGCCAGCGTTCGAGGCTGGCTGATTCAATGTGGCGGCGAGCCGCCTTGCCAATTCGCCATTGTCACCAGCAACAAACGTGGTCACGAAAGGTGACATCTCGGACACTTCCACCAAGCCGTCGACATCGCTGACCACGACGGGCGTTCCTGCGGCGAGCGACTCTAAGACCACTAAGCCGAACCCCTCATGAGCGAGTGTGGGCACGACGGTGAGCGAAGCGGCGCTCATCCAATCGTCCCTTTCGGCATCCGAGACGAGACCAACCAGGCGAACTCGGCCAGAGAGTTGCAGAGTCTCAATGAGAGCAACTAGTGCCCCCCGCTCGGGGCCATCGCCCACGATGACTAACTCACCTTCGGGCACCTGCACCATTGAGTGAATCAAGGTGTCTAGCCCCATGCGCGCCACCAGCCGACGCACTGCAACAATGAGTTGGGCATTGTGATTAATTCCAAGGCGCGTCCGAGCCTCAATGCGAGGTGCGGCACCACTCAAGCGCACCCCTGGTGGCACGACACTCACCCGTTCTGGTCGCACGCCGTATTTGCCGATCGCAACTTGGGCGAATGCGTGTGAAAGCACGACGACCGATTCGGCCCGCCGGAGAACAAAACGTTCCATGTGGTGCTTGATCACCGAGGCGAGGAATGAACCACCGGTCCATCGGCTTTCATCAGCCCAAGGACCTTGAAAGTGGACGACCATGGGACGATGGCGAAGCGCCCCTGTCGCCACCGCCACTACGGCGTGCGCCGCGAAATGCACATCGATAAGGTCCGCGTCGGCCCGACTAACGACTCGAGCTACAGCGACATTGCGTCGCCAGAGGGAGCCTGGCTGGATCGGCATTCCGTATGGCTCTTCGCCTCCGACCCAAGTGGCCCTGGCTTCTAGACCCTCCGCACGTTGCGCCTCAACAAGATTGGTGCAGTAGGCATTCAAGCCGCCAACGCGAACTGCGAGCGACTCCAAACCAACGTGGAGCACAGAAAGGTTCATGCGCGTGCTGCGGCGAGTTCGCGGTAGAGATGTTCGTAACTGGCCACCATGCGTGAAAGCGAGAATTCTTGTGCCCTGCGCGACGCCAACTTACCCATTGACAAGACGTGATTACGATCCGCGGACCAACCGTCCAACCAACTAGCCAACTGAGAGGTGCTTCCATCGAAGATTGCTCCGCCTTCGCTGTCGCCAATGAGCCGACGAGCCACCCCCACATCTGTCGAGAGCACCGCACATCCCGTGAGGGCCGCCTCAACGAGGAAAAGTCCGAATGATTCGTAGGATGAGTTGCACAAAATGACGTCGTGCTTGGCGTACTCATGCGCCACATCACCTAGTGGTCCGGTAAAGAACACCCGCTCCTTCAGGCCCAGCGACTGGGCCAACTTTAGGTAAGGATCTGTATCGCCCTTACCCACCACCGTGAGCGTCATGGCTTGATTATGGGCCATCGCCAGAGCCCGAATCGCGCCACCGACACCCTTAAGAGCAAAATCGCCGGTCACCATGAGAATGCGCAAGGAACTGTCCTCAGAGCGGTGTGCAAACGGAAAACTATTTTCGTCAACACCGTTTGAAATAACGCGCACTTCCATGTCGGGGTAGTGGTGCCTCAGCTGATCAGCCACAGAATCAGAGACCGCCACCAAGAGACCGGTGCAAGTCGGGGTAAAGTTGCGACGCTCCAACATCCGACCGAGCGCTCGCGCCACCCTGGCGTTGAGATAGCGCCAGAGGTGATTCTCGCCCCTGACCACCTGGGCGGCGGCCTGGCAGAGATGCACTGTGGCGATATCCGATCCGCCCCTATTGATCGCGCCACAGGTGTGTGAGATCCCACCGGAGACAGCCAGTTGTGATTTGGTGGGAGATCGAAAGTAGAAACCGGCAATCCGGGCGAAGGCTGGCTTCGTGGCGATTGGAACTGGAATCCGCTCTCGCGCACCCAGCAGTTCCGGTACGCCCTCACCCGCAACGATATGGGTCCGAAACTCTTTGCTCAGCCCGGTGAGCAGGCCGAAATTCATGCGCTCCATCCCCCCACCGTGAGCGCTCACCGAATGGGCCAAGAACCAGATATCAATTTTCTCCTGATCCATTACAGGCGAGCCATCCTTCGTGGCTCGCCCGGTTTGCGCCAGCTAAAGCTGGTCGCCGGCACCGCCGAGCGAGACGTCAGAACGGTGTCAGCCTCCTGGCTACTCATTAGGCCATCACCAGCGCCCACCACAAACCAGAACAGCCAGCAGACGGAGTAGAGATTGCCATTCGTCCATTGCAACAGAGTCGCAATAATGACACCCAGCACAAGGAGACCGAGGGGATCTCGGCGAACAATGGCTAGGCGGTAGCCCATGGCTGTTATGCGCCACAGCATCAAAAAGTAAACAATCAGACCAAAGATGCCAAAGGCAATCGCCATATTGCCCGGGTCAAACTCCGTACCGACCGTCTTGCTAGTGGTACTGAATCGGCTGGAGGCCAAGTTTGTCGAACCAGATCCGTGCCCGAAGGGGTTTTTAAAGGCCGAGAACATTCCTACTCTCGTCGCTTTGATGTGTCCGGGCAGGGACGAATTCGAACCCGTGGGATCGGTGATGCCACTGAGTTGGTGATTCACGAGAACTGCGGCAGTCGAATCTGGACCCTGCAATGCCGCGGAACCTCCGCCGCCGCCACTGATCGCTCCGGCGAAGACCACGAGGGTCACGACGGCTGTTACGCCAAAAAGGGCCACGGTGACAGGGCGCATACGCATTCGAGCCGCGCTCACGACACCGAGCGCGAGAGCGGAAATAAAGATTGAAGTCCGTTGGGACTCATAAAAGAGAGCGACGGCGACAACAGACATAGCGGCGAGGTGCAGTGGCAGAGGCATTCGCACCGACTTGGCCGCCAACACGGCCCACACGATGAGGCCCACGCTCAGAAATGCGGCATACTCCTGAGCAGAAGAGAACGTACTAAAGGCCCGAACGATGCCCGAACCCAGGTTCAAGGCGGTGTAGCCCTTTGACTCAATCCAGGTGAGGTCCCACGACGGGAATTCGACGAACTGCTGATAGAGGCCGTACAGGGCGGTCATTAACGACAAGATCGCCACGTTCCACGCCACCCTCCAGAGGACGTCCACCGTGCCGTACCGGCGACCCACCCAAAAGGCCAGCGTCGGCACGAAAACGAAGAGCAAGCCACCGATTCCGGCCATTAGGCCACCCTGCTTGGGGTTAGCGACTTCGAGAATCGCGATGATGTTGAAAGCGAGGACAACTCGCGCCAACTTCGAGAGAGGTGGAGAACCTTTGCCGTTCACGGTCACCAGCATCAAGACAATCAGTGCCACGGGACCAACAATCAAAACGGGGTCACCGGAGAAGGTGACGTTGCCGCCACCGGGCGTGAAACGGCGCACGAAACCCATCAAGACCATCCATACCGGCATGATTGTTATCAGGAGTTCGGGGCTGGACCACGCCAGGGAGATAACGAGTGGGATGGTGATTAAAGAAAAGACGATGTGCGTTCCGGCGACGAGCGCAATAGCTAGCGAACCAACCGAGGCGACAAGCACGATGAGCCAGGAACGGCCGCCGCGCGAACTACTCGACATGCCCCGAGGGGCCACAGAGGTACTCGAAGGGGCCGTCACATGTTCATTTTGGCACAAGGTGCCCATTTTTCCGACCTCACGCCCCCTTGACCATACTTTTCAAGGGGTAGAATTCTAGAGTGGCGATAAACACTGAGGTCCGGCAGACACCAATGGATTACCTCCAGACAGTTTGGCGTCGTCGCGTCGTCGTTCTGATCTGCACTCTGACCGCCCTGGGCCTAATGATTGCCGTAGACACGGTTCGACCATCAAAGTATGCGTCCACGGCAAAGGTCTCATTCGGAACGCGGACCCTTTCCGTTACCGCCATGGGCACGAACCTCATCCGACTGAACTCGGCCCCAGTCCGATTAGCCGCTCGCGGAATCCTGGGCGTAGGGCTCCCCGGCTGCTCAATTAAGCAAGAAGGCACGACCGCCATTGCGGACATCACGTGCAATGCAAGCGACGCTTCGTTGGCCGCTCGCGCCGCGAACGCTTACGCCGACGGCTACAACCAGGTGATGCGGTCTCAGAGCGTCCAGCAAGCCCTCGGAGCCGCTCAATTCATTCGCAGTTTTATCGATGCGCAACATGCGTCCGTCGCCACGTTGAGCGCCGCAGCAGCGTCGGTTGATAAGAACTCCGTTGTCGGCAAGCTCTATGCCAAACAACTCACTGAGGCGTACGGAAAACTCGAAGGGCTCCAGGCGCAACTCAGCGCCGTCGAGCTGGCCTCACTAAACCCGCGGAACGCCATTTCTATGCTGCAAATGGCCGCACCGAATCGCACGCCTCTCTCTCCTAAGCCGACTTCGGACGCGATCCTGGCCCTCATCGCCGGATTGGCCCTCGGCGTTGGCTTCGCGGTTGTTCGCGAAACGATGGACGACAAACTGAGGACCCGTGCTGAACTAGAAGCCATCAGCCTCGGCCGTCCCGCCATTGGCCTGATCCCCATGATCCAAGAGTGGGAAGATCGCAAGACGCCCCTGCTCATCAGCGCCGAGCAGCCAAAGAGCCCTCCCTCTGAAGCCTTCCGTTCTCTTCGTACGTCACTGCAGTTCATGTCGCTTGATGACCCCATCAAGACGCTACTCATCACGTCACCAGCGGCCGCAGACGGCAAGACGAGTATTACGTCCAACCTCGCCTACACCATTGCCGCGGCCGGTCAGGAGGTCATCATCGTTGGTTGCGACCTCCGCAAGCCTCGTATCCACGAATTCTTTGGAGTCAACAACAACATTGGCTTCACCTCCGTTTTGCTAGGCGAGGCAGACCTTGAAGACGCGATTATTGAAGTGCCTGGTTCGGCCTACCTTCGAATTCTTCCCGCCGGTCCGATCCCACCAAACCCCGGCGAACTCCTCTCTGGTCGTCGTGCCCAGTTGTTAATGGAGCAGCTCAAGGAGCGTTGCGACATTGTCATCATTGACTCGCCACCGTTGTTGCCAGTGTCGGATGCACAGGTGTTAGCCGCCAAAGCCGATGGAGTAATTCTCGTAGCAGCCGCCGGTCTTTCTGCCAAACGAGATGTTGCCCGTTCAGTTGAGCTGCTCATGCAGGTTGATGCCGCGCTAATCGGCGTCGTTCTGAACCGTGCCCCTTCGAGCGATGGCTACTCTTACTACCGCTACGGCTACGGCTATGGCTATGGCTATGGCTATGGATACGGCGGAAGCAGCGCGTACGGCGGAGCTTCGGCGCCAGTCCCCGAAAACCTGACCATGCCCGAACCTACGACGACCTCGTAAGTTGATCCCAAGCCCGTTGTGAGTCCTCGTTTCCGTCACCGAAAGTCACGCCCACTGCATCTATTTCGCTACGGGTGGCTTCACTTCAATCAACATCGTGAGGGAATTCGCCATAAGCACTCCAGGCGGCGAGATCGCGAGACGACTGTGCCGCGCCGTAGCGCTTGGCGAGGCGTCCCGAGGCCCGTAATCTTGCGCGAACTGCGCTGGCAGGTTCTACGGGGACTGATTGTTGCCATCATTTTGCTGGTGATTTGGGCTCTCGGATTTGGCATTTGGGACGTTATGCGTGCCAGGGCCGACATCTCTACAGCGAAGTCCGCAGCCACCCAGATAATTGACGGGAGAGACTCTCTCTTGACGGCACAAGGACGGGCCGTCGCCTCAGTACAACTGAATTCAATGCACGCCGCGGCCTACAGCGCTGACGTTCGTCTGCGCGGTTCAGCCCCTTTGACTGTTTTGACCTGGATTCCTTTCGTCAATCGTCAGGTGAATGGTCTTCGAGACGCCGTGAGCGATGTGGACGAGACGGCGGCTCAAGGCCAGGCCTTACTGGCAGCAGCTAGCGCGGCCTCTGATGCCAGTCACGGCACCTACATCGACCTGCCAACCCTCAAAAGCCTTAACACCCAAGTTCATATCTCCCGGTTGGCCCTGCAGGGTCGCGTACGTTCAGCGGCGGGGCTCGTTGGCCCCATCAAATCCGCTCGGGTCTCCATTAATCGACAGTTGCGAGTCCTCAACGGCCTTCTCAAGAATGCCGACAGTGCGCTCACCTTCGCACAACCGTTCCTTGGTAGCACGGGTCCGCGAACCTACTTTGTCGCCGGCTTGAACAACTCCGAAATGCGCGACCAGGGCATGGTGTTGAGCTGGGCCATTCTGAAGGTCAATGGTGGTCATTTCGAGATGAGCCAATCGTCAACAGTGGGATCGATTTCTCTACGTAAACCAGCAGTAATCCTTACCGACACGGGCACCAGGGCCGTATTTGGCCCGCTCGAGCCAACGCGTATTTGGCAATCAGTCAACGCCGTTGGTGACTTTCGCACTTCATCACGCTGGATGATGGCCATGTTCGCCGCAGCCCGGGGCCAGCATGTTGACGGCGTCCTTGGAATCGACGTCGTGACACTTCAGAACATTTTGCGGGTTACCGGTGCCGTGCATATCCCCAATACCAAACCGGCAATCAATTCGGCCAATGTGGCCAGCCTGATACTCCACGACCTGTACGTGAAGTATCCCGCCGGTTCCCAACAGCAGGGTCGCCGTGATGAGATTTCAGCCATTGCCCAAGCGGCCGTCACCAAGATGCAGGGGGGTGGCTTTGACTCGGCCCTTCTGATCAAAGCGCTCGCTCAGTCCACCGGTGGCCGTCACCTATTGTTCTACGACTCGGACGCCACCAATGAAGCCAACATCATAAAGTTCGGAGCATCCGGTGCCCTGGTTAGTTCTAACGGCAACGTTGTCCACACCTCAATTCAGTCGGGTGTCGCAGCCAAGCTCGACTGGTTCATGCGTGACTCGCTGAAATACGACATCCGGGTGAACAGCGACGGTACGGCCTTCGTTACGACGACGATTACCCTCCATAACACCGCGCCACCACATCCCAAGCCCTCATATGCCTTTGGTCCCGACAACACCAATACGCACATCGCGGGTGAGTACATCGCCCGCATCTATCAGTGGCTCCCGATCGACAGCGAATCACCAGCCGCCGTCAATGATGAGGGACTCGTACTTACGCGCACCGTTGTCCACGTTCCCGCGCACCAAACAAATGTGGCTGTTCTTCAGGCGGTTATCAAGCACGCCGTTAAGGATGGGGCGCTCTCTTTCACCTTCATCCCTCAGGGAACGATTCGGCCGATACCAGTTACGCTCACGCTGCACAGCGATGTTGCATTGAATGGTCCAGGAACGATTACCTGGTCCGGTGCGAAAACCAAAACGGTTACCTGGACGGCCAACCGGTAAGAAATTGCGCCACCTTGTGGCTCAGCAGCTCCAGTTCGCTAATCATGGTGTCGAAGGCGTCCAAGTCACCGCCGAGACCAGGGTCACGCACATCATCATCACTATTGTTTCCGAGCAACTCTTCACGACGCCGAGTGCTATGTAGCAACGCAAGCCACGCTTCAAAGGTTTCGCTAACGCGCTGGGGTGGGTTGAGCTGAGCCCGGCGGGCAAACTCGCGCATGGTGAAACTTTTCGGCCACAGGGAGGGATTACGAACGACTGCTTCTCGAAGAATTGAGCGTTCCATAAACAAGTAGAGATCGGCACCGAGATCTTCAGCCACTAACTGTTGGCCACTAGTACTCACTAACGAAAGGTGTCGTTGCGCCAGAGCCTGCATTAAGGACTCGGGGGTACTCCCAGGACCACCAGCCACCCCCCGGGAAAAAATTTGGATATCACTCTCCGCGGAGAGAAAGCGGGTCAAGAATGTCTCCGCCACTGGGCTGCGGCAGGTATTAGCGAAACAGACGACCCCAATGCGCACGATTAACGACCCTCTTGGCCAGCGAACTGTGTCTGATAGAGATCGTTATAGAGCCCACCCATGGCAATCAGTTCATCATGGGTTCCTCGCTGCACAATACGACCAGCATCAATTACCAGAATCTGATTGGCATTTCTGATTGTCGATAGACGGTGCGCAATCACAATCGAAGTACGCTTCGCCATCGTTTCATCCAGTGCCCGTTGAACGGCCGCTTCGCTCTCAGCATCAAGGTGAGCCGTGGCCTCATCGAGAACCACCACGCGAGGTGACTTCAGCAGGAGTCGAGCCAGTGCCACGCGCTGCTTCTCGCCACCCGAGAGCCGGTAGCCCCGCTCGCCCACCACTGTGTCCAGACCCAGCGGGAGTGCGGAAACCATGTCAAAAATCTGAGCTGAGCGCAAGGCCGCTTCCATATCGGCCACAGTGGCCTCGGGTCGGGCGTAGAGCATGTTGGCGCGCAGGGTGTCGTGGAAAAGATGGGGGTCTTGAGCGACAACACCCACGGTCTCTGAAAGGGAGACTTGGGTGGCTTTACGCACATCGACATCACCAATCGTGACTGAGCCTCGGTCTACGTCATAGAGGCGAGAAACCAGCATTGACATAGTGGTCTTCCCGGCCCCCGATGGTCCAACGAGGGCGGTCACCGTTCCAGCGGGAACCGTGAAACTCACGTCGTGGAGGACCTCAGTCCGCGGCGTGTCGTCTAGTACGGCGACGGCCTCTAGCGAGGCTAACGAGACCTCCGCCGCAGCCGGATAGGCGAAGTCCACGTGATCAAAGACAACTGCCACCGGACCTTCGGGCATAGCCACGGCATCGGGTGATTCCTTAATGGTTGGCTCCAGGTCGAGAACCTCGAAGAGTCGTTCGAACGTCACGAGGGCGGTCATGAAATCCAAATGCAGACTGGAGAGTTGTGTCAGTGGTCCGTACAGACGGGTGAGGTAGAGAGTGAGGGCAACGATGGTGCCCTTACTTATGGTGCCCCAGGTCACCGCCAAGCCGCCAAAGCCATACGCGAAGGCAGTCGCGAGTGACGCGGTCAAGGAGAGGGTCACGAAGAAAATTCTTGAGTAGGTGGCCTGCTCGACGCCGATGTCTCGAACTTGCGCGGCCCGTTGCTCGAAGTATGCCACTTCGGTCGCCGGGCTACCAAACAGTTTCACAATCATGGCACCAGCCACGTTGAAGCGCTCCGTCATCACGTTGTTCATCTGGGCGTTGAGTTCCATCGAACGGCGAAAGAGCCCGCCTAGCCGGCGCCCCACTAATCGAGCGGGGATGAGAAAGAGCGGAAGGAGGACGAGGGCGACAATAGTGATCTGCCAGCTCAAGATAAACATGGCTGAAAGAATCAGCAGAACCATCACCACATTGCCAATGGCGTTAGAGAACAGTTCCGTGAAGGCTTGCTGGGCGCCAATAACGTCATTGTTGAGGCGCGTAATGAGCGCACCAGTCTGGGTTCGCGAGAAGAAGGCAATCGGCATGGACTGGATATGGCGATACACGCGCAGCCTGAGATCAAAAATCAGCCCCTCACCGAGCCAAGCAGAGATGCGCCGTTCTGCTAGCGAGACGATGGCTTCGAAAATTGCCAACAGACCCGTCATCACGGCCAGGAAAATAATCAGTCCCCGATTGTTGTTGTCGATGCCGTGGTCCAAAATGCCGCGAAGCAAGAGCGGGGATACCGAAGAAATCGCCGCATCGAGTAGCACGGCGCCGATAAAGATTGTGATCAGACTGCGATAAGGACGAGCGAATTCCAGAATCCGTGGGAGCGTGCCCTTTTTAACTCTGTGCGACAGGACGTCCCGACTGCGTTGCATCGAGCGCATGTTGGCCCAGTGTCCCATACTCACAATCGAACTCCCCTATCGAACTATGAGTGTAGGGATGCCAGCTTGGCCTTACGTGCCTCGTGATAGTTCTCCACTAGGAAGTCCACGACGCGATCAGGTCGGAACTTCTGGACCGAGAGATGGGCGGCGGTACCCATCTGAGCTCGAAAGTCATCATCTCGGAGCGATTGCACCGCACGTACTCCCTCGTTCAAGTCGCCTGGTTTCACAAGTATTCCCGCACCACCGATCAAAAGATCAACTGGACCTGGTACGGCATTCGCCACGACACACACGCCATGACTCATCGCCTCGAGCATCACAACGGGCAGCCCTTCGAATCGCGTCAGGGACAACAACACCCCGTGGGTATCCAAAATCTGACCGAACTCTTCAGGTTCGTAACGTTCAATACAGCGAACTCGATGAACGAGATCATGCGCCACGGGCGCGGTGGCTATGCCGAGCCACGTCACTTCCAGATCCGGATCACTCCGCAACAAGGTCTCCACCACTACCGCATGATCAGTGGCGCCCTTGCGCCACTGCTGGCCACCCACCACTAAGAGTCGATAAGGCCGCGGAGAGGTTGGGGCGATTTCGTCAAAGGCTTGTCCGGCAACGGGTGCGGTAATGACGACACTCGCGGGCCGCACTCCGAGAATCTCTGTGAGGTACGCCTTTTCAGTGAGATTGAGTACGAGCTTTAAATCGGCTACGCCAATACTTCGACGCACTTCCGTTAGGCGCCAACCACCGTGGTAGAGGCGATACCGCCACCGCAGGCGGAGTTCACCACTACGTGCGGCTCGACGTCGGGCGGCCACAGCCAAGGGCTCGAGTCCGTGGCTGCGCGTAACAAACACGGTGGGCGTTGCCGCCACCTCTTTCATGGTAACCAACCAGTAGTCCCCGGTGGATGCGTCGACGATGTCATACGCCTGGTCCTTGATGGCCCCTCGCAGGAACTTGGCAACTTTCCACGGGAAGCGCATCTGATTCAGCGTCGAATCACCAGCACCAACGAGTTCCAATCCAATGACGTCCACCATATGACCCCGATGACGCAGAGCAGCAGCGAGTGTCAGAGTGGAACCGGCCGCGCCGGTTCCTAGTTCGAGTTGGTGATGGACGATCAGAGCAATCTTGAGCGGTGAAGTCATGACCTAGATGAGCGGTTCGTTGTCTTCTCGCATGAAGCGACGCTCAAGCCCGTGATGTCCTCGGCGGCGAGCCAGCTTGATCGCCACCATGCGAGCAAAAAATGGCAGGCGAGACGCAATGCCCAGCGCTGAAACAATCCGCTGCAGCAGCGTGAGAGGTTCAACCTTGAATTTTGCGAGGGTGCGCTCAGAACCGATATAGCGAACATTGGGAGCGAATAAAAAACGTTGAAGGATGGCCCGCGTCGTTCCAACGGCAGAAAAAGCGTCGTGTACGTACAGCTCGGCACCGCGCATGAGGTGAGGCATCCAGCCATCAAAGTCCTTCAGCGTGCTCTCAAGGTCATGCGCTCCATCGACCCAGAGAAATCCGACCGGCAAACCAGCCCATGCGACCGAAGCCTCTTCGGAGAGGCCTTTGAAGAGGTCTACCTTCTCGCTAATACCGGCCTCGGCAAGATTTGCCATAAAGAGAGTTAGGGATTCGGGACCACCGCCCCAACGGGGGTCGTCAAAGGGGTCAACTGCAGTGAGCCGGGTATCACCCGCGAGTCCCATGGCAATTAACACGGCTGACTTGCCTCGGTGGCTCCCAATCTCGACCGCTACTGAACCTGGTGGAACTCGTCCTGCGGCTTCGAAGAGTGCTCGCCCTTGCCGCTCGAGAAGCCATCCATCGACTTCGTTGGCAATAGTCCAAGCGTCTTCGAAGGTTGGTGACATGATGCCAATCTAGTTGCCACCCAGGTCGTCATCTGAGAGCGGGAGGAGATCGTCGCCCTCACTATTACCATCCCAATTCTCGACAATTCGCACTCGCGAGGCGTCTCGGGCCTCGAACATGTCGGCGACACCCTCACCGGCATTACTGAATGTCTTAATTGTTGCCGTCTGCAAGTCGGGAGATGAGCCTTGCTCCAGGATTGTCAAAATTGCGTACGTCATCATCTTCATCAAGACGGGGAGCTGGCTCAGAGAATTAATGGTGAAGTAGTAGTTCGGGCTGAGCGAGTCAGGCTTGCTCCAACCAGCGGCTTCGAGCTGGACTTCCTGTTCTGCGGTGATCGCCTGTACCTCGAGGTTCTCATTAGAAATCACCTCACCGATGAGAAGACCGTTCTCAGCCCAGAATTGGACGTATCGGTAGTCCGGGAAATCAACTACCGCAAGTACTCGATCGCCCTCGCGCATCATGGCTCCGAGCAGTTCGGGAAGATTGGCGAGTAGCGACGTTAACGACGTCTCGATGGGGTTTTCGGATCCGGTGAGGTGTATGGCCATACGAACAGTGTGCGGATGCTCTG
>JBAXMO010000016.1:0-17815 GCA_037134255.1 Actinomycetes bacterium
CTCCAACTCCACCGGCGATTTCGCCATCCTCATCGGCATCAAGAAGGGCTATTTCGCCGAGGAAGGGCTGGATGTGAACGGCATCGTCTTCGACTCCGGCGGCAAGATGATCGCGCCGCTGGGCTCGGGCGAGATCGACGTCGCCACGGGAATCGAGATGGCGGTGGCGTACTTCGCCAAGCAACTCGGACTCCGGTAGTTCGCTATGCATCAGGTCAGTGCGGTTGTTGTTGATTACTTTGCGGGACATGATTTGGTGATGTGTGTCGACTCACTTCGTCGCGAAGGAGTTGAACGGATTGTCGTTGTCGACAACAGCACTCAAGGTGCGAGCGCCACTGCGCTCGAGGGCCACGACGTCGTGCTCGTAGACACCCAGATAAATACTGGCTACGGCCGAGGGATGAATCGTGGCGTGGCCTTTGCGGGGGAGTGCGCCTACCTCATTCTCTCCAACCCCGACGTCCAAGTTCACCCCCACGCCGTGGAACGACTCGTCTCATTTATGGAGAACAATCTCGACGTCGGGATTGCCGGACCTACGATTGTCGACAGCGCTGGTGCAACTTATCCGTCAATCCGTATATTTCCGAATGTCCTACTCGCTGGATTGCACGCACTCATAGCCCCACTATGGAGCGGCAACCCGTTCACCAGGCGCTATCGCTCACCTGGCCGCAATGGTCAGGTCGATTGGATCAGTGGAGCATTTTTCATCACCCGTACGACTGCCTTTCAGGCGGTGGGTGGATTTGATGAGCGCTACTTCATGTTCGCCGAAGATATGGATCTCTGCTGGCGGCTCCAAGCGGCCGGTTGGCGCGTCGCGGTGGTACCTGAGGCCACGGTCACCCACATCGAGGGAGTCTCGCGGGCTCGAGCGCCTCGCGCCATGGTGCGGGCCCATCACGCCAGCGCCCTGCGATTCGAGGCGCGCACGGCCCATGGCACCCGGCGCGTTCTGCTCCCTTTGGCGGCCCTCCTGCTGGGATCGCGTTATCTAGTTCTCTCAATCTTTTCTGCTCGAGCGCCCCGTCGCTGACGGCGTAGAATGTCGGTGGTTGCGGGCAGGCTGTGGTTGAAAGTCGATGCCAGTCGCGGGCAAAACGACCCACGTAAGGCGTCTTGTGGACGCTGAGCATGGCGCGGTTTAGAAGTAAGTCCTGCCTTTGTGTCATCAAATGGGTGACGTGAAGTGTTGGTGAAGTGAGTGAATCGGTCCGTGGAGAGCATTCTCTGCTGCTTCGGGCCCACCCGGACACCACTGCAGGCGAGTGTGGGGTCAAAGACCAGGTCAGCTGCCCGCAACCAATAGGCCATTTGAGGGCAGGTAGGGTTACAGGGACTATGAGCCTCTTAAGTAAGGTCCTTCGCGCTGGTGAAGGCAAGCGAGTTCGCCAACTCCAAGAGCTGGTAGAGCCTGTTAATGCGCTGTCTGAAGAGATGGCCGCGCTCAGTGATGCCGAACTTCAGGCCAAGACTGCAGAATTCAAATCCCGTTTGGCCGACGGTGAAACGCTCGACGATCTCCTTATAGAGGCCTATGCGGTAGTTCGCGAGGCGGCTACCCGCGTCCTTGGTCAGCGCCACTACGACGTCCAACTGATGGGTGGCATGGCGCTGCACTTTGGATGGATTGCCGAAATGAAGACTGGTGAAGGCAAGACCCTGGTCTCCACGCTGCCGGTCTACCTGAATGCTCTCAGCGGCGAAGGGGTTCACGTCGTCACGGTTAATGACTATCTCGCTGCACGTGACGCCGAATGGATGGGTCGCCTGCACCGTTGGTTAGGACTCACGGTCGGTCGAGTCGGCCCTGACGTTGATGACTTCGATGCCAAGCGAGCGTCGTACGCCTGTGACGTGACGTACGGCACAAACACCGAATTCGGCTTCGACTACTTGCGCGACAACATGGCCCGCTCGTTGGAGCAGATGGTCCAACGGGGTCATAACTTTGCGATAGTTGACGAAGTCGACTCAATTTTGATTGACGAGGCACGTACACCGTTGATCATCTCCGGGCCGGCTGATGATGTAACGAAGCTCTATTACCAGTTCGCTTCAATCGTGCGCACGCTGACGCGTGACAAGGACTACGAAGTTGACGAAGAGAAGAAGACTGTGATTCCGACGGAGTCGGGTATCGAAAAAGTAGAGCGTGCTCTCGGGGTTACGAACCTCTATGACGCCGTGTCGACGAACTACGTTCACCAGCTGACTCAGGCGCTTCGGTCCAAGGAACTCTTCCATCGCGATAAGGACTATCTCGTCGACGGTGGTGAGGTGAAAATCATTGATGAATTCACCGGCCGCACACTCGATGGCCGTCGCTGGAATGACGGACTCCACCAGGCCGTTGAGGCCAAAGAGCGTGTTCGGATTCAAGACGAGAATCACACCTGGGCCACCGTTACTCTCCAAAACTACTTCCGTCTCTACGGCAAACTCGCCGGTATGACCGGTACGGCGGAAACCGAAGCGGCCGAATTTGGTACTACCTATGGCCTTACGGTCGTTCCGATTCCGACGCACCGCCCACCACAACGTGACGATCGCCCCGACTTGATTTTCAAGACCGAACAGGCCAAGTTTGCGGCCATTGTTGAAGAGGTGATCGACCGCAATGCCGCCGGCCAGCCCGTTCTGCTCGGTACGGCGTCGGTTGAAAAGTCAGAACTCCTCTCGAAGGCTTTTGCGCAAGCCGGTATTGCCCACGAAGTCCTCAATGCCAAGCAGCACTTCCGCGAAGCGGAGATTGTCTCGCAGGCGGGGCGTATCGGTGCCGTGACCGTCGCCACCAACATGGCCGGCCGTGGTGTGGACATCATTCTCGGTGGCAACTTCGAGGGCCTCGCGCAACGTGATGTACAGGCCGAGGGTCTCCAGTCTGGTGCCGAAGGGTACGACGAAGCGCTGAATGCCTCTCTCGCCAAGTGGAAGCCAATTTGCGACGCCGAAGGCGTGAAAGTACGTGAATCCGGCGGTCTCTACGTGCTCGGTACCGAACGTCACGAGTCTCGCCGTATCGATAACCAGCTCCGTGGACGAAGCGGTCGTCAGGGGGACCCTGGTACGAGTCGCTTCTACCTCTCCTTGGAAGACGAACTGCTACGCCTGTTCGCCACCGGAGCCATTAGCTGGGTTATGGATCGGACTATGCCCGACGACGAGCCCATCGAGGCCAAGATGGTCACTAAGGCGATTGAGCGCGCACAGAACACCGTCGAAGGTCGCAACGGCGAGATTCGCAAGGACGTTCTGAAGTACGACGAAGTGATGAATGAGCAGCGCAAGGTGATCTACGGCCGCCGCTATCAAATCCTCGAGGGAGAAGACCTTCACGAGCGGGCATTAGAACTCATCGCGGACAAAATGGCGGAAGTTGTGGCGATTCACTGCGCCGACGAATATGCCGAAGAGTGGAACGTCAGCGACATCGTCCTCGCCGCTCGCAACTACTACCCGACCACGGTGACTGAGGCTCAGGTAGCGGCCCTTTCGGACCGAGATGAACTCGAAGAGTTACTCGTTGAAGATGCTCTCAACTTTTATAAGAACAAGTGTGACGGGTATCCCGGTGAAGATGGCATGGCGGAAGCTATTGAGCGAGACGTCATGTTGCAGATCCTTGACCAACGCTGGCGCGACCACCTCAGCGACATGGACCACCTACGCGATGGCATTCACTTGCGGGCGTTAGCCCAGCAGGACCCACTGGTGGCCTGGCAACGTGAAGGTTTTGCGATGTTCGAACAGCTCTTGACGTCAGTTGACGATGACTTCGTTCGATTCATTACGCATATCGAAACTATTGCGGCACCCTCGAATGACAGTGCCCTCAATGGTGCGGTGACCAATGTCGATGCCGCCCCTGTGGAGTCTTCGAAGGTCCCCAATCCCTCCGGACCGGCCCCCAAGGACGCTGGTGGCGCCAAGGAGAAGATCGGTCGTAACGACCCCTGTTTCTGCGGTTCAGGCAAGAAGTTCAAGCAGTGCCATGGCCGACCCTAAGGCCGAAGGCGCCCTTCGCGACGCGACCACTGCCTTGGCTGACCTCACCCGACGGTGGCGTGCAGCCGAAGACTATTTGAAGATACCCACGCTTCGCGCTAGGCACGAAGTGCTGACCGAACAGGCCGCTGATCCCAACTTATGGGATGACCAAGACCGGGCCCGCCTGGTGACGACAGAACTAGGGCGCGCCGGAGTGGCACTTGAGGAGTTCGATGGCCTTGGTAGCCAGATTGAAGATGGGGAAGTGCTCATCGAACTAGCGCGCGAATCGCTCGCAGCGGGAGACGCATCAATGGTCTCCGAACTCAGCGACACCGTGGAGCAAATCACGAAGGCGATTGAATCCCTAGAGCTCCAGAGCCTCCTTTCTGGTCAGTATGACGAATGTGACGCCATCTTGGAGTTCCACGCTGGTGCTGGTGGCACCGACGCTCAGGACTGGGCGGAGATGCTGCTGCGGATGTACAGCCGGTGGGCTGAACGCCGAGGGTTTGAGGTGGAGATCGACGAAGTCTCCGAGGGGCAAGAGGCCGGTATCTTGTCGGCTACGGCGATTGTTAAAGGTCGATTTGCATTTGGATGGCTCTCGGCCGAGCGCGGTGTTCATCGTCTTGTTCGAATCAGTCCGTTTGACTCGCAGTCTCGTCGGCAAACGAGTTTTTCCAGCGTGGAAATCACGCCCCTTCTGACCGATGCGAGTGGCGACGTCACCATTGAAGACAAAGATCTTCGCGTCGACACCTATCGCGCTTCGGGTGCCGGTGGTCAGCACGTCAACAAAACTGACTCTGCTATTCGGCTCACACATATCCCGACTGGCATTGTGGTTAGTTGTCAAAATGAACGCAGTCAACATCAGAATCGCGCCAGAGCGATGCAGATTCTCGAGTCCAAACTCGCAGAACGAATTCGAGCCGAGCAAAAGGCAACCCTGGAGTCAATCACTGGCGAGCGTGGCGACAACGCCTGGGGGAGTCAGATACGTAGTTATGTTCAGGCGCCCTATCAATTAGTCAAAGACCACCGCACGGATCACGAAACGGGCAATGTGGAAGCGGTCCTTGATGGCGAGCTGGACGCCTTTATGGAGGCGGAACTTCGTCGACAACGGACACGTTCTGCTTAATTTCACCGTCATTGATGGTCCAAAATTGAGGGTCGTCAGGGGTAGGCTGGACCAGTTATCGGTAGCCGGATTTCCGCTAAAGCCGAATAGACCCGCGAAGGGGGTGTCATGATTCGTTTCGAGGACGTCAGTAAGACATACCCCAACGGCACCGTGGCGCTGAAGAACGTCTCGGTGGAGATCAGCAAGGGAGACTTTGTTTTCCTGGTTGGATCATCAGGTTCGGGTAAAACCTCATTTCTACGCCTTGTTCTGCGCGAGGAACTCCCCGATAGTGGAGCCATCCACGTTTCGGGCAAGAACGTACTCAAGATGCCGAAATGGCGAGTTCCGTACCTTCGCCGCAATATCGGCTGTGTATTCCAGGACTTCCGTCTACTGCCGAATAAGACCGTCTTTGAAAACGTCGCCTTCGCCCTCGAGGTAATCGGACGTCCTGCTGAAACGATTAAGAATCAAGTGACCCAGGTTCTCGACGTGGTCGGACTTGCGGATAAGGCCGACAATCTCCCCAGCGAACTCTCCGGTGGCGAACAGCAGCGCGTGGCCGTAGCCCGGGCATTCGTGAACCGTCCGATCCTCTTGCTGGCCGACGAGCCAACAGGCAACCTTGATCCGGCCAATTCGGAAATTATCATGCAGCTGCTGGAGCGCATTAATAAAGCCGGCACCACCGTAGTAATGGCGACTCACGACAAGGGTCTAGTTGACCGGATGCGCAAGCGCGTCATTGAAATGGTTGATGGTGAGCTGGTCCGCGACGAGAGCCGCGGCCTCTACGACACCGAAGCGACCACGGGGTTTTAAATGCTGAGCTTCTTTAGATACACCCTGCGTGAGACCGGAACTAATCTCTGGCGCAACCGCCTCATGACGATTGCCGCAATCTTGACGGTGACGGTTTCACTGTTTCTCGTCGGTGCAGCGCTGATGTTGAAGCAAAGTGCATCCCAGGCCTCAAGCCACTGGCAGCAGGGCACACGCGTCACGATTTGGATGAAGCCCACTGCTTCGCAGGCTGAAGTTACTGCCGTCGACTCGCAGCTTCAAACCCTCCCCTTTGTGAAGAGCTGCACGTTCTACACCCAGCAGCAGGACTACGAAGAGGCCCGAAAGCTACTCCCACAGTCCGAATTTTCTGTTTTACAACCCAGCGATATGCCATCCTCGTTCCGTTGCACCCCAACAGCACCGAACAATGTCTTTGTCGTGGAGACGAGCTTTAGGGGGCAACCGGGTGTTCTGACGGTTACCGCACCCGAGCAGCAGGTGCGTCAGATGGAGAAGGTCATTCGCATTGCCCAGTGGGTCTTCGTGGGTCTCGCCGGCATCTTGCTGATTTCAGCCACCGTCTTAATTCTGAACACGATTCGAATGGCAATCTTTGCTCGCCGTCGCGAAGTAGCAGTAATGAAGCTTGTTGGTGCTACCAACTGGTTCATCCGGATTCCATTCATTAGTGAAGGCTTCTTCCAGGGACTAATTGGGTCAGGACTCGCCGTCGGCTTCTTGGCGGTATTCCAAGCGTGGTACCCACTACCGGTGCTTTTCCGACTTTCTACTACCGCTTTTATTGGATCGGCCTCGGTGGTTGCGATTCTTGGAGTTTCGATCGGTTCGATCGGTTCAGCGTTGGCTATTCGTCGATTCCTCGACGTCTAGTCCTCGGTTTCAAAGTCGATCGCCAACGAGTTAACGCAGTAGCGCAAGCCTGACTCAGTAGGTCCGTCATTAAAGACGTGACCGAGGTGGCCTCCACATTGAGAACAGAGTATTTCGGTACGGACCATGCCTAATGTGGCATCGCGACGCTCGAGGACTGTACCCGGAACGCATTCATCGAAACTAGGCCAGCCGCAACCGGAGTCGAACTTCTGGCTCGTAGTGAAGAGGACTTGCTGGCAGCCACCGCAGGCGAAGGTGCCCTGACCATCAACATGGAGGAGAGCGCCGGTAAAAGGGGGCTCCGTAGCGGCCTCACGGAGGACGGCGAACCGATCATTCGAAAGTTCGTTACGCCACTCGGCATTGGTCTTTTCAATAGGAAAGTTCATACAGGCACGCTACCGGTACCCTGGTGCAATCTCGCTACAGAAAGGTTGGACGGGGGGCGAGCGGAAGTTCCAATTCGAGTGCTGGAACATCGTCGAGAAAGCGCTGCATCGCCTGACGAACACCCGCAATATCGAGGCCAATCTCGGCCAACAGCGCATCGGGGGTGTTGTGCTGCAGAAACGCTCGAGGTACTCCCAGAATCCGCGAAGTGGGCACGGGCATACCCGTGGCCTGGGCCTGGGTGCGTAGTCGCGCCAAAATTAAAGCACCTGCGCCACCGTGCTGAACGCCATCTTCAATAGTCAAGACACGCTGGTGCGTGAGCGCTTCAGTAATCATCGCCGGATCTGGCGGAATCACGCGAGCGTCAAAGAGAGTCACGCGAGAGGCATCCACTCCCATGTCTTCAAGCGCCTCAAAGGCGTGGCCGACCATTTTGCCAACTGCAATCACGCAGAGACTGCCGTCACCCTGTTTGATTTTCCGAGCGTTCAGTCCCACGCCCGATTGGCCATCAATGTGTCGCGGCGTTGTCTTGGGAAATCGAATTGCCGTTGGGGTGTCGAGCGCTAGGGCCGAGGCAAGCATCACTGGAACCTCTTCAATGCAGGATGGGGCAAAGATGGTCACGCCAGGTATCGCCAGACAGAGAGCCATATCAAGAATCCCATGGTGCGACGGACCGTCGTCACCGGTGATGCCAGCCCGATCAAAGACCATGACTACGGGAAGGCCAAGGAGGCCCACGTCAAGATTGGCCTGATCGAATGCCCGGGCAAAGAATGTTGAATAGACGCATACGACTGGTTTGAGACCACCCATCGCCATACCAGCCGCTGTGGTCATTTCGTGCTGCTCCGCGATACCCACGTCAAAGAACCTGGTTGGGAACTGCAGCTGAAAGTTCATGAGGCCCGTCGGCCCAGCCATCGCTGCCGTCAACGCCACGACACGGTCGTCCTTGCTGGCCTCAGATAACAAGGCTCGCGAGAACGATTCCGTGAAGGAGACAACGGGGACTTCGTCATCGTCGAGCTTGGCGGGAATTTTGTAGTCGTGAAGTTTTTGGGTATCGCTTATGGCCGGGGCGTAGCCACGACCCTTCTCGGTTAATAGATGAACGACAATCGGGCCGTCCCATTCGGCGGCGTTCGTCAGTGCCGACTCAATCGAGGAAATGTCGTGTCCGTCAATTGGGCCCACGTAGCGAACGCCCAGGTTTTCGAAAAACGTGTGGGGTGTGACCATTTCACGAACCACGCTGGTGACGCCGTGAAACCCGAGATAGGCCAAACGCCCTAACCCGGGAATTTTGCGAAGTGTCTCGCGAAGGCGATTGGTGGTACTGACGTAAGTCTGATTCAACCGGAGTTGTGTCAGAGATTCGGAAAGCTTTGAGACCGTCGGCGCATAGCTGCGACCGTTGTCGTTCAGGATGATTACGACTCGTTGATTGTGGTGCCCCAGGTTATTCAGGGCTTCAAAGGTCATCCCACCGGTGAGAGAGCCATCACCAACGACGGCCACAATGCGCCGGTTGCCACCATGCCCGATGAGTTCGCCCCGTTGTTGTATCGCGACGGAGAGTCCGTGGGCGTATGAGAGTGCCGTTGAGGCGTGAGACGACTCGATCCAGTCGTGCTCGCTCTCGGTACGGTTCGGATAGCCCGAAATGCCATCGCGCTTACGCAGCCTCTCGAAGTCATCGCGTCGTCCCGTGAGGAGTTTGTGGACGTACGTCTGATGGCCTGTGTCCCAGAGAACTACATCACGAGGCGAGGAAAAGATGCGGTGAATAGCCAGAGTAAGTTCGACTACTCCGAGGTTGCTGCCGAGGTGCCCGCCAGTCTTGGTTACGGCCGCAATCACGAATTCGCGAATCTCGGTAGCGAGGTCATTTAGCTCGGGGTAGGAGAGGTGCTTAATATCTTCCGGAGAGTTGATCGACGGTAGGAGCACGAGTCCAGCCTAATTCGCATTACCCACCACTCTCACCGGTCTCAGAGTGGGGATTCAGGTCACCGCTACGCTGTCTCTGTGACTACTGAAACCCTTTTGGAACAGAGCATTGTTGAAGGCGTTCTCGCTACGGCTATGGCTCGAGGTGGTGAATTCGCGGAAATCTTCGTAGAGGATCGCAGCACATCTTCGGCCACTCTGGACCAGCGTCGCGTGGAGGAGCTCACCTCGGGACGCGAGCGTGGAGCAGGTATTCGCGTCGTGGTCGGGGATACCACTGGATTTGCCCACACGGCCGACCTTTCCCCTGCGAGTCTCCAGCGTGCTGCCGAGGCGGCGGCGTCCGTGGCGCGTGCCGGTGGTGGTGGGACAGTCACGGTTGCTCTCGACAGCTATCGCGGACACAACACAATTGCCCAAGAGCTCCCCGCATCAGTTGACAAGAAGCGGAAGATCGAGATGTTGCTGCACGCCGATGAAGTTGCACGATCAGTTGGTGACGAGATCTCACAAGTTCAGGTGGCACTCGGAGACTCCTCGCGGCGATTCCTGGTTGCCAACTCTGAAGGGACGTTCGCCGGTGACCATCAGGTCCGTACCCGTTTCAATGTTTCGTGCATCGCCGCTGGTGACACTGGCATGCAGACGGGATACCGTCCCATTGCAGGCACTCGGGGTTTTGAAATGCTCTCCCCAGAGAGGATCGCCGAAGCGGCAACTGGTGCCGCGCGACAGGCCATCACCAAACTCCAGTCTCGTCCCGCACCATCCGGGGACCTTCCGGTTGTGTTGGCTGGTGGATCTGGTGGCATCTTGTTCCATGAAGCATGCGGCCACGGCCTCGAAGCCGATGCAATTTTGAAGCAGGCGTCGATTTACGCCGGCAAGGTCGGCGAGCAAGTGGCCAGCGAACTCGTCACGCTGGTCGATGACGGCACGGTCATGGGGGAGTGGGGCTACCTGGCCATCGACGATGAGGGTCGTCCGGCGGCACGCAACGTCTTGATTGAAAACGGCATCCTCACTGACTACATGTGGGACTTCCTGCGTGCGCGCAAGGAAGGTCGCGCCTCTTCGGGCAATGGACGTCGCCAGACGTACGCTCACCTCCCGATGGTGCGCATGACTAACACCTATCTCCTGGCGGGCACTTCCACGCCCGACGAGATCATTGCGTCGACTCCTTACGGCGTCTACGTGGCGCAACTTGGAGGCGGCCAGGTCAATACCACTACCGGTGATTTCGTGTTCGGAATGACTGAGGCCTACCTCATCGAAAATGGGGAAATCACGACCCCTCTCCGCGAATGCAACTTGATTGGCAATGGTCCCGATGTCCTCAAGCGAGTAGATGCTGTGGCGAACGACTTCTCGATGACCCCAGGCACGTGTGGCAAAGATGGCCAGCAAGTTCCCGTGGGAACGGGTCAGGCCACTATGCGCTTGACCGGCGTCACCATTGGAGGCACGGCGGCATGACCGACCTTCTCGCCCTCGCTCAATCCATCGTTGAACGCGCCAAGGGTTCGGAACAAATTGAAGTCTTTGTCGCCTCGTCTACTGAAGTTGACGTGGAGGCGTACCAGGGAGCCGTTGAAAGTCTGACGACTGCCTCGTCGGATGGAATCGGTATTCGAGTATTGCGCGATGGTGCAGGAGGGGCCCAAGTAGGCAGTGCGTGGGCCGGCTCATTGGACGAAGAGGCCATCAGTGCCGCATTGCGTGAAGCGCGAGACAACGTGCAGTTCGCCAGCGAGGATGAATTTCTCGCGTTCGCTCGTCCCGATGGAGTTCTGCCAGTCTCTCTGGAACTCGTTTCGGACGATATTGAACTCGTTTCACTAGACGAGAAGATTGCCATGGCTATTGCACTCGAACAGGCCGTTCGCCACGGTGATCCTCGTATTCGCCAGGTTGACTCAGCCAGTTATTCTGACTATCGAGCAGCCAGCGCCATTGCTTCAACGACTGGAATCTCGGCTCGTTACGCCCGCACTGGGGCCTACCTCTCGGTGAGCCCCATTGCCAGTGACGGAACTGACGATCAATCGGGCTGGGGGCTTAGCGCAGGTCGCGGACCCCGCGACCTCAGCATCGAGCAGGCCGCTGAAGACGCCATCCGGCGGGCGACACGCATGCTGGGTGCGACGAAGCCCAAATCACGCAAGACGGTCGCCGTCTTTGACCCCCGTACTGCAGCATCACTGATGTCCATCATCGGTGGCTCGCTCTCCGGAGAGGCCGTTGTACGAGGTCGATCATTTTTTGCGGGTCGAATGGGAGAAGTTGTCGGGTCCTCTGGCATAACGCTGGTTGATGACCCCACGGATTCCCGTCACTTTTCCGCGTCGATTTTTGACGGGGAAGGCTTGGCTTGCCGTCGTAATACTTTGATCGAAGACGGGGTTCTGAAGGCCTTTGTCTATGACACTGTTTCTGCCAGGCGTGCCGGGACCACATCAACTGGAAGCGCCTTGCGCGGAGGTATTGGTGGTTCACCCAGCGCCGGGTGCCGAGCACTCCAGATGACGCCTGGCCAGTTGGACCAGACTCACATCTTTGAAGCCATTGGTGACGGGGTTTTTGTGGAATCACTCTCAGGCGTCCACTCGGGTGTCAATCCGATCTCCGGAGACTTTTCTGTCGGAATCACCGGCCTCGTAATCCGGGATGGTCAGCTCGCAGAGCCGATCCGCGAGGCAACAGTCGCATCAACACTGCAACGCATGCTGCAAGACGTTATCTACGTTGGTAGCGACCAGGAGTGGCTGACCGGTTCGGCTGCGGGTCAGACCATCGCCATCGATGGTATTTCGGTTTCCGGTTCTTAGTCCGTCGAAGTAGGGGTCGATGCTGGCGTACTGTCGCCACTACCTCGACTGTCGGTCTTGTAAAAGCCGCCACCCTTGAAGACAATCCCGGGCGCCGAAATCAATTTACGAAGCGTTCCCTGGCATTCATCACAGGTGGTCAACGCGGCGTCAGAAAACTTTTGCAGAACATCGAAACGTCGACCACACGCTGTGCACTCGTACTCGTAAGTAGGCAAGATGATTCCTTTCGTACCGCGGCACTATTTTACGCGATAATCGCCACGCACTACTCGGCTAGAACCCGGAAGGTCGATTTGAAGAATTCGCTGTGCAGGGGCTCAGATTGTCGAAAGGGAGATATGGGAGAGGGCACCTCTTTAAGCCTCAGGCCCCGCGGGCCCGCCAGACCTCTCGCCTGGGAACTCTGAGACACGGCCGAAATGGCATGCAAGATCCACGAGCCTCTAGGTGGGAAAGAAAGGCCAATCAGCTAGGTGAGCCGGGAAACGCCTCGGCCAATTAAGAGTTCGGCCACTCGACTGGCGTGGGCTGGCGTGACGCCCAGGGTTCGACCATCCTTCATGACTAGTTCGATGGCGTGTTCACGTCGCCGACGCTGTGGGTCTTTAGCGAACCACACGTTGTCATCAGAAATTCCCCAGGCCGGAACTCGTCCGGACGGATAGTCACGAGCGTCACGCAAGCGGAAGGCAAGAATTTGTGAGTATTCAATTGTTGCCCTGCGACCCAGCAATCGTGATACCCCACGTAACACAAGAAAATGGCGGGTGAGCGTGAGGCTTCGATCGTGGTACAGCGTCAATGACGATTCCGTCACACCACCCCCCATTCGCTCTCGGGCTCACCGTAGCGTTGCTAATGGCGTGAGGTCATCGTTTATCAGGTGTTTTGTCAGTAAAATAAATAAATAAATAAAATCATCGCTATCAATGGATTAAAGCCGTCATACTGCTTTGCCAGTGGGTGTGCGACCTAAGGGAATATGGAAAGTTCATCCATCATCCATACACATGAATACGGCACCATAAATTTGGGTACCGGTACGATTGGGTTTTCCGTGGTTGCCAGGCGCGGTAGGGGTTGAGTTTGGCTAGAGGAGCGGAAATGGTAACTAAGCAGAAAATTGACAAGAGCGGTTCGCGTCAGCGGAACTTGCTCTCGCTGTTATTGAAGCGAACTACAGCTGGTGACCGATTGGGTTTGACTCTCGAGCAGATTGTTGACCAGCTCCTCGAAGACCGGGAGGGTGCGGATGGCCGAATTTTTCGCGAGTTGGCCTACGGCGGTAAAAGCGTCGAGGCCTATCGTCAGATGTTTCATCGAGATCGCGATGACCTCGCTGACAACGGCGTTGAAGTCATCGAAACATTAGGTCGTTACACCATTAATCCGACACACGTATGGGTCAGTGGGCTACAGCTCACGAGTGAAGAGAGCCGCTTGCTCCTGGAGCTTCGTTGTTCGATAGGCCGCCCATTTGGTCCCAACGGGCTGCTCCAATCAGCCCCCATGCAACGGGCCACGGGGAGTCGATTCGGGGCGAAGGCGGCGGCTTTCGGGCTAGCCAAACAGCAGAAACGAGCTGTTACGTTTGAATTCGCGAAGCCTGGATTTTGGCGTCGCAAAGGTGTCGAAACGCGAACCTTCGTTCCGTTACGTTTTGTCGTTTCTGGCCATCGACGTTACGTGGTTGGCTACGACGTTACGAAGGGTGCGATTCGTGGCTTCTTAATGGATCGCGTTCTCTCAGTGCCTAAATTTGCGTCGAAAGAAGTTGAGCAAAGGTTCGAATTGGGTCCGCTGCTCGTGGATGAGGCCAAGCAGTGGGTGCCCCAGCAGTACCAAGACGCTGTGACTGTCAATTTCGCTACGTCAGTCGCTTTCGCGGATTACATCCGCACGCTGTTCGGTGACTCTGTCGCCGAGATCAGTGAATCAGCCAAGGGCACCAAGGTCAGCATGGTCTTTGAAAGTGAAGACGGGGCCATTCAATTCTTCGTCACCCATGCGTCGCATATTCAAATGATCACCACTCGTAAATTTGCGAGTTCGTTGAAATCTTGGCTCACAGAGGTCAACCCCGGCTCGAGCCTTGATGCATCCAAGCTCAAGCTCTCTGCCGACTTCGACCTCTATGACAATGCACTTCTCGAGACCCTCTCGATGATTTCTGCGATTTTAAATAGCGATGGGCTCTACGCGTCCGACCTTGCCGAACGATTCTCAGTGCCCATTGAATTCGTCAGGGAGAACGTGACGAAGGCAATCATGGCTCGTGACCCGCTCGACGATGTGGCCTATCTCGTTCCTGTGGAGTTTGGCGATCTCGAGGATGAGTTGAACCCCATGTACGTGCCAGTCATAAATGCCAGTAACGCCTCGTTTGGCGGAGACTCTCCACTCACTTGGTCTGAAGTTCTCGATGTGCAACTGATGCTTTCGCAGATCTTGGCGCTGGGCTTGGATCCCGGTGCGTCGGCACCCTATAGCTCACTCCGGGCCAAAATCCACGACGCCACCGAAATCGGAGTGACGGTTTACTCACCAACCACGCCATTCGTAGACATCATCGAGCAGGCGATGGGCTCGAAGATTGTCCATCTCAACTATCAGGCTGAGGGGTCAAGCGAGCCGACCGACCGACCCGTGGTACCCACGGAAATTCAGATGGTGCTCGGTGAGCGCTACGTACGAGGCATCGATATTTCTGGTGACTCGATGGTATTTCGGACGTACAACTTGGCACGCGTTTGGGGTGTGTCCCTCGGTGAGTCCTTTGCAGGGACCATTCCCGAGGATTCTGCGGGCCCATGGCTCGACAGAATGCTTGCGGATGCATCCAAAGTCCTCGTTGCTGTCAACGAGCGGGCGCTACCGATTTGGGAGAACCTGCCTCGAGCAGCGATTGACCCCGAAGTACTCGAAGGAGTGCACGTTATCGAGGTGTTGATTGCCAATCAAGGGTTCCTGGATCGTCGATTAGCGATGTCGGGCCCGCACGCCAGCGTGATTCGTGACTCCACTCCGCGCTCCGGTCTTGCGTTCGCACAGGGCCTGGTGCAACAGCTAAAGCTGTAGGCGACCGTTGGGCTCCGGCCCATGATTCGCTTTATTGCTCGACACTCACTAGACGCTTCGTATTACGTTGCCGATAGATCGTTAGAACTTGACGGGGTTCGTCCGGGATCACCGGGCTATTGGATTCGTGGCAGCGGCCCGATCGACTCTTCGGTACTTGAGCGGTCTTGGCAGAGCCCCCAGCGAGCCAAAATCGTAGGCTACGACCTCATTGTGGCGGCTCCAAGAACAGTCTCCGCCCTGCTGGCCCTGGGAGAGATTGAGGAGCAACGCCAACTCGTCACTGACCATCGAGAGTCCGTCCGTTCAGCCATTGACTACATAGAGGCGCGGGGACTGGTTGTAAACACGACCATGGCCGGCGAGAGCATCGAGCAGCGGGGACGTTGGTCCTCGATTGTTGCCTTCACTCACGGGGTGAATCGGATTGGTGAGCCGCATCTACATGACCATGTCCTAGTGGGCGCCCTGCCTCACTATCGTTCCCGAGTGCTGAATCGTCAGGCGCTTTCAGCACACCTTCTCGCGGCTGACGCGATCTATCGCGCAGAATTGCGCTTTCGGATCAACCGGCATGGTGTGCGTGGTGCATGGCGAACGTTCAGAGGCATCGACCTCGTGCAAGGGGTTGACGAGGGTCATCGAGCACTCTGGCCCGGTGACAGAACTTGGGGCGCCCAAAAGGCATCGTGGACGCGTCCTGGGATTGTAGATAAATGGAGGTCCGACCTACTCCGCTTTGAGAAGATCCAAATGAGGGAGCCACCCGTCCGAACAGCTTCAATCAATGAACAAGTATTTGGCGCGCACTTTGAGGGTTCGATTTCGGTGTCTCGTCGAGATTTGATTGCCGCCACAGCCAACGCTGCCTCGTCGGGAATTCTTCGGAGCAGTGTCGAATCATTTGTTGATTTTCACTATCCGGATCTCGCCGCGGACCGTGGGCTGACCGAGAAACGAATTGGCATTACGCACGCTCGTCAAAGCGCTCTCGTGAGAGAGCGTGGTCCGCGCCCACTTGAAATCGAAGATGCCATCCGCTGGCGTCAACGCGACCGCCCACGTTCGTTCGACCGCGCTAGATAGCGCGCAAACCGCTCTTCACGAAAGTACGGCGTTAGTCGAATCCACTCCATCTCCTTAGTTGGCCCCAGGCCGAGTGCCATTCCGTTGCGACCATGGGCGACATCAGACGGCGTGAGTCGTACCTGTTCGCGCTCGCTTCGCGTGCCACCGATAACCCGTCCTCTCCGTCCTAAGGAATGGGCGATTTGGCTTCGATTATTACGACCACCCAGTGCACTTAGGAGATCCAGTGTGGGCCGATCCGCTATTCCTGGAAGCACGAGTGATGTGGGAAAGAGCGAAAGGAATGACTCACCGCTTACGCCCCAGCGAGCTCGCGCCTGGCTGAGGTCTTGGAGGCACGCCATTGTTATGACGCCTTGGCCGCCACCCTCCGAAACTATCGAGGGCAGCGTGGGGAGCGGTGCCACGTTGGCCAATTCATCTAGAGCCAAGGTGAGGCGAGCCCCTTTGTGAAAATCCTGATACGTCCGATGCACAACCTCTTCAATCAAGCCCACGACCAACGGCGTCATGATGCTCTGATGTCGACTTGGAGCAACAATGTGAAGTTGAGATCTTGATTGGAGGAATGACTCAACATCAAGTTCGGGATATCTCGAAGCTCTTTGGGCGGCATCGGTTCGGAGTCCATCGAGGAGGCCAGAGGCAGTTGACCAAATGCTGGAGCGTTCTCGATCATCGGTAGCCAAGATTCCTTCCAGCAGGGCAATCGATTGATGATTGTCGCCGTAGTGGGCTCGCAGCACTTCTAGACCTTCGAGTCCGTCGTGCCTGTCAATTGAGCGTGAGAAGTTCTGGAGTGGAGTGCCCTTGAGTGCGGCCGCGTGCATCAATGGTGCAACGAGAGCACTCGCTCGTTCGGCCCAATGGTCGCGATTCTGAGTGCCGTGAAACGCCTGGCGCGCATTCACGAGACTTCGAGCAGTGAGCAAGGCCCCGTCCCAGGTACGTGCAAGTCGGATGGGAGAAAAACTAATGGCCGTCGTGCTCTTTGGTGTTGCGACAGTGCCGCTTGGATCGAAAATGAGTTGCGGGACATCGCGGCGCGCAGTGCAGAGAAGTCTGACGACATCGTCCTTCGTTGATGTCGTTACGGCCGCACGCGTTGTCATCAGGAGATTTGGAATAATGAGTGCTGAAGTTTTTCCGCTACGCGAGGGTCCGAGCACAAGCGTTGAACGTTCGGCACCGCTGAACGCATCACCCGAATTTCCTCGTCCAAGATAGTTTCCAAGATCCATTTCGAGCTCACAACGGTCGCATTCTTAAATGCTTGACTTTTGATCGAAAAAAGAGTCAACTTTTGTTGTCCTTCTGACAAAGAGGTTCTGCATTTTTTTGGAGCGCTAATGGCTTCATGAAAATGTTCTCTTTCGAAATGGACCGTGTACTGCGATTAGTGCGACACTGCCGTGAGGCAGGAGCGTACGTAACCGAGTCCGCGTTTCAACGTGGTAGGGATGCACCAAATTGGTGGGTCTCGACGCCAGGTTGATTTAACGTTTATTCCCAAGGAGGGAACGTGGCTACTGCTACAAAGAAGGCTGCCCCTAAGAAGGCTGTCAAGAAGGCTGTAAAGAAGGCTGCTCCTAAGAAGGCTGTCAAGAAGGCTGTCAAGAAGGCTGCTCCTAAGAAGGCTGCCAAGAAGGCTGTCAAG
>JBAXMO010000017.1:0-17773 GCA_037134255.1 Actinomycetes bacterium
TCCTGCCACCCGTCAGCTTGGCTCACGAATTTGCGGAGGAGATGAGTCCCGTGGTTGAGATTGAAGAAGGCAGCCCGGAGTGATCGAAGGGGAGCGGCTGCAAAAGGCGTTAGCCCGCGCAGGACTCGGTTCGAGAAGAATGGCCGAGATTCTCATCGAGGCAGGTCGCGTCACGATAGACGGTCGTATCGCTGAACTCGGTAACCGTGTTGATGCCGACTCCCAGGAGATTCGGGTAGACGGCAAATTGGTGCCCGCTGCCCCGAGTGCTGTCTACTTTTTGCTGAACAAGCCAACGGGAGTTATTACCACCGCGGATGATCCACATGGACGCCCAACCGTTGTCGAGATGATTGATACGGAAGTGCGCATATTTCCAGTTGGTCGTTTAGACATGGCGACTGAAGGACTCTTGATTCTGACAAATGATGGAAGGCTCGCTCATCTATTGACGCACCCTTCGGTTGGTATTGAGAAGGAGTACCTCGTACGCGTTGAGGGCGATCCCAATCCTTCATCGATACGGCGCTTGCGAGAAGGAATAGAACTAGATGACGGGGTTACCGCCCCAGCCCAGGTGAGTCGTGTCAGTGACGGCGTTCTTCGGATAGTGATTCACGAGGGGAAGAACCGCCAAGTCCGGCGCATGTGCGAAGCGATCGGCCACGATGTGGTCCGATTGGTACGGACTCGAATAGGTCCGATTCATGACGCCAAATTGGCTCCCGGATCCTCACGCTCCCTATCGGTGGGCGAAGTTCGAAAACTCATGGATGCTGTCGGCGTTGCCAAGGCATCAGAAACTACGATTAACTCATGACCGCGCGAGTTGCAGCCCTAAGAGGCGCCACAACAGTTGAGATTGACACCGAGGAGTCAATATTTCCCCGTGTCCAGGAGATGCTTGCAGAGTTGATGGAGCGGAATGGACTTGCACATGACGACATCATTAGTGCGTTCTTTACAGCCACTCCCGATTTGACGGCAGTGTTTCCAGCCGCCGCTTCGCGGGCAATCGGTTTCGGTGACATCCCTCTGATCTGTGCGAGCGAAATCGCCGTTCGAGGCGCTACGGCAATGTGCGTTCGCGTGATGCTTCACGCCTACACAACGCGCAAGAGAACAGATATTCGGCACGTGTACCTCCACGGCGCCCAAGGTCTTCGTGATGACCTTCCCGGCTGATCATCACGCACACATCGTTGGATTGGGTCTCATCGGCGGATCTGTCGCTTTGGCGCTCCAGGAGCAAGGATGGCTAGTAACGGGGGGCGACAAGGCGGCAACCTCTGAGGTGAAGGCCCTCGGCTTAGGCATTATTCGAGACACCGCGCCACACCCAGATACTTCCTTGATATTCGTATGCACACCTGCGGGTCACGTGGTTGAAGCAGCTACCGAGATGCTGGAACGTTTTGAATCCAGTGGCTTGCTGGTGACTGACGTAGCGGGCGTTAAAGGTTCGATTGCATCCCAGATAACGGATCCCCGGTTTATCGGTGGACACCCGATGGCCGGTTCTGAGATGCGAGGGCTCGAAGGTGCTCGCGCGAATCTCTTGACAGGTTGCACCTGGGTTCTGACCCCCTCAGCGACAACCTCGCCCGATAACTATGCCAAGCTCCACGGTGTCCTTAGGAGCTTGGGAGCGTCTGTGATGGCACTGGAACCCAATGACCATGACCGCATGGTGGCTATGGCGAGTCACGTGCCCCACCTCGTAGCTGGAGCCCTTATGAACGAAGCCAGTGAGATGGCAGAGTCTGATGGCGCTTTGCTGCGATTGGCAGCCGGTGGCTTCCGAGACATGACCAGGATTAGTGCCGGTGATCCATCCATTTGGCCTGACCTTCTCTTCGATAATGATCAAGCAGTACTAGCCGGCCTCAGCCGGCTTCAGGCCCGTATTGCAGATATCACGGACCTTCTTCGCCGAAAGGACCGAGGGGCCCTCCTGGGAAGTCTGAGTACTGCTGCGGATGCTCGTCGAAAGCTACCCGGCACCGCCGCTCTATCCCAGAATTTGGTGGAGGTGCGGATTCCGGTGCCAGACCGACTTGGCGTCCTTGCCGAAATTACGACCCTGGCCAGTGAGTTGCAGATAAATATCTCCGACATCGAAATAGCTCATAGCGTCGAGGGCTCACCGGGTGTTCTCCTTCTTTCGCTCGAACGACTCCAAGCCCCAGCCTTGCTTGACGCACTAGTTCAACGTGGATTCTCCGCCGGAGTGGAAACCCTATGACGACCCGTGTCATCGACCCAAGCGAAACCTTCACCCGTTTCATTGCAACGCCAGGAGACAAGAGTATTTCGCACCGTGCGCTGATGCTCTCAGCGATGGCGGATGGTGCTTCCACCATTCGGGGGCTATCGAATGGTGAAGATGTCGCTCGGACCTCCACCATCTTGGGCCAACTCGGCGCAACAATCGTGAGGACGATAGACGACGTGGTCGTGACAGGGCCTTCTGAGGGATTACGTGCGTCTACTGAAGAGTTGTACTGCGGAAACTCTGGAACCACAATCCGTCTTCTGCTCGGCATGCTCAGCGGTATTGAAGGAATCCATCGCATCACAGGAGATTCTTCGCTTTCGAGACGCCCCATGGATCGCGTAGCTATACCGCTTGGCTTGATGGGCATTCAGATCTCAGGACAGGGGGACAAACTGACACCTCCGCTAGTTGTAGAGGGCAAGAGGGGTACTCGTGCTATCAGCTACGAGATGCCCCAAGCCAGCGGACAAGTTAAATCCGCACTGCTTCTGGCGGGACTCTTTGCCGATGGGTCCACCACTGTAAGTGAAGATGTCCGTACTCGCTCTAACACTGAAGAAATGCTGCAGCTCGCTGGGATCACGGTGACCAGTGTTGAACGAGGTAAGGGGCGCACGGTGACCGTTAAGCCCGGACGACCCCAACCGCGGGAGTGGAATATTCCCGGTGACCCATCACAGGCCGCTTTTTTCGTTGTGGCGGGGCTAATTCATCCGCAAGGCGACGTTCAAATAGCTGATATTTACGACGGTGCTGAACGACTTGGATTTTTGTCGGTTCTTAGCCGCATGGGCGGCGCAATCACTCGCAAACCCAGCCCATTCGGTCTCCGACTCCAAATTCGCCATAGTCGCCTTCGTGGCACCACTATTCACAGCAGCGAGATTCCCTCGGTGGATGAAGTGCCAGCTTTGGTAGTGGCCGCCTGTGCGGCCGACGGTGAGTCTCGTTTCATAGCGATGTCCGAGCTTCGAGTTAAGGAATCAGATCGTTTTGCAGAATCCATACGATTGGCCGAGGCTCTCGGGTCGAAGGTGTCCATCGAGGGTGATGATTTCGTGGTGACTGGCCTGGGCAGTTCTCGGCACTTCTTGCGGTTCGAATTTGAGGCTCCCGATGATCATCGAATGGCCATGTCGTCGGCAATTGCTGCTTACTGCGGTCAAGGTGGCGTGGTCTTCGGCGCCGAGTCCGTTGAAACATCGTTCCCTGGCTTCTTTGAACTCCTGACGGGCTCAGAATGACTATTTCGCCAGTAGTGGCCATAGATGGACCAGCCGGCTCTGGAAAATCAACCATCGCGAAAATGCTCGCTGACCGCCTGCAATGGTCGTTTCTAGATACTGGAGCTATGTATCGAGCAGTCACGGCACTAGCTCTTCGTGAAGGTATCGACCCTAACAATTCAAGTTCGGTCTCGTCCATCGCCTCTAACGCGAGAATCGAAACGATTCCAGCAGTAACTATCAATGGGCTCGACGTCACCATTGAAATTCGTCAACCCGAGGTGAATCACGCCGTTTCCATTGTGGCCGCGAATCCCGATGTTCGCGCCGCAATGGTTGATCGCCAGCGGGAATGGTCGAATCGCCAACCAGCAGGAACGGTAGTTGAAGGACGCGATATCGGAACTGTAGTTTTCCCCGATGCGTTACTCAAAGTATTTTTGACGGCATCGCCTGAGGAGCGAGCACGTCGGCGCGGTGATGAAACCGCAGCCTCAATCCAGCGACGAGATGAAATAGATTCGTCCCGTGACCATTCACCACTCAGGGTGGATGAGGCAGCAGTGATAATTGATACAACAAACAAAGATGTTGAAGCCGTTATTGAGGAGATCGTTGCATGTCTGAATCTTCGTTAAATCTAAAAATAAAGAAGACGTTGGGCTACCGCGTCGTCCGTCTGCTAGTCGTTGTCGTGTGGCGGATTATGTTTCGTCCGCGCGTTGTTGGCGCCGAAAATATTCCGGAGACTGGGCCCGTCGTTCTCGCGCCGATCCATCGATCAAATATCGATTTCGCTTTTCTCGTTTTCGCGACGAAACGCAAAACATTTTTCATGGGTAAAGATTCGCTCTGGAAGATTCGTCCCATTGGAACACTGATTCAGTTGATGGGAGCCTTCCCGGTGAAGCGTGGCACCGCTGATCGTGAGTCTCTCAAGAATGCGCAGCAAGTGTTGAACGAAGGACAGGCTCTGGTGCTCTTTCCTGAGGGAACTCGACAGGAAGGCGACCTAGTAGGTCCGCTTTTCGAGGGTGCCATGTTTATCGCCAGTCGTGTGGGGGCGCCCGTGATTCCAGTGGGCCTTGGTAACACCGAAAAAGCGATGCGTAAAGGGGCCAAGTTTCCAAGACCGGTGCGGACCACCGTGGTTATCGGAAAGCCCATTAAAGCGCCCCAGAGCGAATCTCGTGTGACGCGAAGTGAACTAAACGCAGCGACCGACGAACTCCGAGCTGGCCTACAAGAGGCCTACGACCTCGCAAGAAAACTGCTGAATTAACGCTCGCGCCACCATGTTTTGAAAACCACGCGGGCGTAACGCAAGCCGAAGAGCCAGTTGCCACCCTTTTTGGTGGTGCCAGACTGCCGGGGGTGCCACACGGTTGGAACCTCGCTCACCCGCCATCCCCGCTTCAGTGAAGTTATTAAGAGTTCGGATGTTTGATACTGCTCTTGTTCAAGCCGATCAATCACATCAGCCAACATCGAAACGCGAAGGCCCCGGTAGCCAGTTGACGTGTCAGTCAGGTGCTGGCGGGTCATGATATTGACAATAAAGCTGAATACCCGAACGCCAACTGCCCGAAAATGATTCTCCGTCGTATCGACACCAAGGCGACGTGAAGCGAGGACGAAGTCACTTCGATCCTCGACAATGTCTCGAATCAACTCAGGCAGTTCAACGGGATCATTCTGGCCATCCGCGTCGAGAGTCACGATGTACTTCGCTCCTCGCTCAATGCAGAATCGATAGCCAACCTGAAGAGCGACACCGTGACCAAGATTTACGGGGAATTCAATAACAACTACATCGGGGAAGCTGCGGCAAATCTCTGCAGTTCGGTCATCTCCACCGTCCACTACAACAATGGTGGTGTACGGTTCGCCGAGCACCGTGGCCGGCATCTTTTCGAGAACTGGGCCGATATTGCCCTCTTCTTCATAAGCAGCAATCAGCGCCACGAAAGGCAGGGGCTGGTAGCCAGGGTGGTCGGATTCCAGCCGTTCCAAAGATTGGCGAATTGCATACTGCTTCATCGAGTCATAGCGACGCTTCTCAAGATCAATCAACTTCGTGGCCACAACGTTCCTTTAGATGCTTCTGGGCTTACTGAAGACACTGCGCACCATCGGTTCGAAATGCTCGAGTGGCCGCGAAGTGAATTCAGGGTCAAAACTTGTCTGGTCCCAGTCGTCAGCGAACTGCCGGGCTAGGTCGTACCATGACTCTTCGACGTGGTTACGTCGCAGGTCCGGGTCCATACCGAGGTGTGAGTAGTAGTGCTTCCCCTGAAAATCTTGATGTGCACAAATCATCCAGTAGACATCTTCTCGAACGTAGGGCCTGAGAATCTCAGCCGCAATTTTAGGGTGATTCGCGACGGAAATAATCTTGCCAATGTCGTGACAGAGAGCGGCGACGATGACCTCTTCGTCCATTCCGGCATCTTCGGCGCGGGTCGCGGTCTGGACTGCGTGCTCGAGTTGGTCTACGGCAAAACCGTCAGTCACCGTAGCGAGGTCTGCCAGCATGGACAAGATACGGTCTGCGACTCGTGGCTGCGCTGCCACAGTCACTTCGGCGATATGCATCCATTGGTCACGAGTTGATTCATCCATCCGAGCGAAAGTTGTCACCCCGTTATTGTGGCACTTGCGGTACGGCTAGCCGAACCTCTGGGGAAATCAATGAGCCAGAACGGTGGCAGCGGAAAAATCACGATCACGGCTCGCCACATCATCCTGAGGTAACGAACCGTTAAAACTAAGGGAGATTATGGATTCAAGAGATCGGAGTAGTTCACGCAACTCTGGTGGGGGCGGAAAGTATTCGTCCTCAATCGTAACGGGATTGACATAAACGCCATCTCGGGCATTCAGCGTCTTCAGCACTTCTTCCACCAGGGACTCGGGCGCTGAAGCTCCTGCAGTGACACCGACAACGCCTGTCAAATCATCCGGGAGCTCAGATGCGAGATTGACACGGTAGACCCTTTCGCAGCCCACCGAGGTGGCCACCTTGGTCAGCGCAACCGTATTGGATGAATTTGCTGATCCGATTACTACCACTGCATCAGCTGTCGCAGCAATCTCGCGTAGTGCAGCCTGGCGATTGGTTGTAGCAAAGCAGAGATCGGAACGGTTGGGAAGCCAAAGGTCCGGAATCTGGTCAATCGCGTAGTCGCGTAGATGCTGCCATTCGTCGAGAGACAAAGTCGTTTGGCTTAGCAGCGCAAAGGGGCCGGCCATTTTCGCCACCATGTCAATATCGGACTCGTTTTGAATCAGATGCACAGATTCTGGTGCCACGGCCATAGTGCCGACAGCCTCTTCGTGGCCCTCGTGACCAACATAGAGGACTGTGTAGCCCTTCTTGGAACGCACTTTGAGCTCGTGATGAACCTTGGTCACCAGCGGGCACACTGCGTCAATAACCGTTCCGCCATTCGCTTGAGCACTGGCAATCACTGATGGCGAAGATCCGTGGGCGCTCAACATCAAAGGAGCTCCAGCAGGTACTTCCGACACATCATCGACAAAAATGACTCCCAAGCTCTTGAAATGTTCAACCACGTACTGATTGTGCACAATCTCGTGATAGCAGTAAACAGGAGGAGTGAAGACCTTTGTCATCCAGTCCAGAGCCTTGATCGCCTTTTCGACACCGGCACAGAAGCCTCGTGGAGAAGCAAGGAGAACCTTGTCGACGTTCATGAAACCAGCCTAACGAAGTCGGTCGGACTGGTGAGACCTAGTCTTAGAGGGTGTCGGGTGCAGTAATTTCCTCAGTTTCCCCTACGTCGCCTGCCGCGGCGGTTGGTCTTCTCGTGGGTGACACCATCACCTCAATCAATGGCGTTCCACCGACCGACGTGATTGAGTATCAGCGTTTAACCGATGGTGACGATGTTGTTCTCCTCGTGCAACGTGAAGAGGAAGAGCTTTTACGGAGGTTCGCGATCGTCAAGGAACCCGGGCAACCCCTGGGTATCACTGTCGAGAGCGCAGTCTTTGACCGCATTCGAACCTGCGATAACCATTGCAGTTTCTGCTTTATCTACCAACTTCCAAAGGGAATGCGGCGGAGCCTCTACATCAAAGATGATGACTATCGCCTGTCTTTCCTCTACGGCAACTACACAACGATGACTCGATTTACCGAATTCGATTTGGAGCGAGTTATTGACGAGGGCCTCTCTCCGCTTTACGTCTCCATTCATACGACGAACCCAGAGCTGCGTGCCGACATGTTGCGCAACCCTCGGGGGGCAACATCTCTGCGCTGGCTCGGTGCACTACTGAGACTCGGCATCGCCGTACACGGTCAGGTTGTGCTCTGTCCGGAAGTGAATGACGGCGATCATCTTGAAGGGACCCTGAGCGACGTGCTCACTAAATACGCAGAATTGCGCACCCTGAGCGTCGTACCCGTGGGAGTGTCAATCTTCTCGACAGAAGAGACGATGCGACCAATGACTCCAAGCGAGGCGCTACGCACCATCGGTACTGTTGAGCGCTGGGCCGAAATCGCTAAGTCAGTGGTGGGCCGACCGCTCTTCTACGCGAGCGATGAGCTTTACCTGCTCGCGGGCTTGCCAACACCGACGGTCAACGATGAGGACATTGTCGACCTAATCGAAAATGGGGTTGGGCTCTCGGCGACCTTTGCTGAGAGCTATATCAACCGTACGCCAATGAATTCACTCGGAACTGGTTTCTTTCAGAGTGTTGATGGTGCCCCGGCCCTGGGATATCGCGCCCCTCGACTCAGTGGCGCGAGTCTGACAAACGGTGATACCCGCGAAAAACTTTGCATACTCACCGGGGAATATGGCGCCGACGTTCTCGGTGCGTTGATCGCGGACGAGGACATCGAAATTCGCGCGGTGCGTAATGAGTATTTCGGCGGCAACATCAAAGTAGCGGGACTAATGACCGGCGCCGATCTCACTAAGACCATGCTTGAAAGTGGCCTTGAGGGACTCCGCTTTGTCCTTCCCGACGTCTGCTTGTCCGAGGGACGATTCCTTGACGGCCTTACTCCCGCGGAACTTCCAGCATTCGTCGATATTGTGCCAACCAGTGGGGTAGCGCTACGCGAGTATCTTGATAGATGGCGATCTGACAGGAGCAAGCGTCCATGAAGCCACAAGTAGTCATTGTGGGGCGCCCAAATGTCGGGAAGTCCTCATTAGTAAACCGTCTCGCGGGCCGGCGCGTTGCTGTCGTCGAAGAGCATCGCGGGGTGACTCGCGATCGTAAAACCTTTGAGGTCGAATGGACTGGCTCCAAATTCGATGTTGTAGACACTGGCGGCTGGTTGCAATCGGGAGACGAACTCGAAGAGAAGGTTTCCAAGCAGGCCGTGGCCGCCCTCGATGAAGCTGCCTTGATCTTGCTGGTCGTAGATGCTGCGGTTGGAATGACCGACGAAGATCAATCCGCCGCCCGCTGGGTGCTGCGCACTGGAAGACCCGCAATGCTGATTGCGAACAAGGTCGATGACAACTCGCAAGAGGCCTTAATTTGGGAGTTCATTGGCCTGGGTATGGGTGAACCGTTCCCAGTCAGCGCACTCCATGGCCGAGGCGCCGGTGATCTACTTGACCGCCTCGTCGAGCACCTCAACGCCTACGAATCCGAAGCCAAAATGGGCGATGTCGAAGACGAGCCAATTGACGAAGAATCACTCCGAGTTGCCATCGTGGGTCGTCCAAATGTTGGAAAGTCCACCCTCTTCAACCGACTGATTGGCGAAGAGCGTTCCGTCGTTCATGACATGCCCGGAACAACAAGGGATGCCGTTGATACCGTCGTTGATACACCACACGGACGAATTCGGTACATCGATACCGCAGGCATGAGAAAGAAGGCTCGAACTGAAGCTGGACTCGAGACTTACGCCGTTCTTCGAAGCCTGGAGGCCCTTGACCGTGCCGATATCGCTGTCCTCGTCATCGATGCAACACAAGGTGCTACGGGACAAGATCAGCGTTTAGCCGAGCGAATCTCCGCTGCGGGATGCCCTGCCGTAGTCGTTCTCAATAAATGGGAACTTCTGGATGCTGAGCAGCGACTTGAGTGTGTCGCAACAGTGGCGGACAAGCTCGCATTTCTCGGGGATGCACCTGTACTTAAAGCTTCTGCGCTCACCGGCAAGGGTGTCCACAAGTTGCTGCCAGCGTTAGCCGACAGCGCCGCTTCATATGAGAAGCGAGTGCCAACTGGATCGCTTAACCGAGCCATCCGTGACATCCAAATGAAACAACACGCGCCATCTGGACGGATTCGCTACGCAGTTCAAGGCGCCGTTGAGCCGCCGACCTTCACGCTTTTCTGTTCAGGACGCCTGCCCCAGACGTACTTGCGTTACGTTGAGCGTTCGCTCCGAGAGCGCTTCGAATTCGGAAGTACACCGTTGCGCATTCGAGTTCGAGTTGACTAATCATGAATTGGTGCGAGGCGTGCGAACGGCCTGAAGAGTTCGACATTTGCATCCAGTGTGGAGCAAATGTGACACCGGTTGCGCGTGCGCCTATTCCCTGGCGTTGGAGAATCTTCCTAGTGGCTACCGTTGTATATGTAATTTGGCGAATATACCAATTGGTAAATTGGTTGACCTGAGGAGTATTCATGGCTATCTACGCACTCGGGGAACGAGTCCCTTCTATCCATCCCGACGCCTTTGTACACCCGGATGCAACTGTCATTGGCGACGTCACTATTGGAGCTAACTCTTCAATTTGGCCTTCGGCAGTTCTGCGTGGTGACTACGGAACAATTGTTATCGGAGAGAGAACCTCAATTCAAGACGGAGCAGTCGTTCATGCCGTTGAGGCGTTTCCAACGATTGTGGGCAACGACGTCGTCGTAGGTCATCTGGCCCATCTCGAGGGCTGCGTGATTCATGACGGATCCCTTGTTGGTAGCGGCTCGATTGTTCTCCACCATGCTCATGTCCACACCGGCGCCACGGTGGGCGCCGGAGCCGTGGTGACCAACAACCAAATTGTTCCTGAGGATGCACTCGCTGTTGGCGTCCCAGCGAAGATTAAGGAAGGGGCCAGTAGCCGACCACTCATCGCGGCTTCTGCTGCTGTCTACGTCGCCAACACCCTGCGCTACAAACTCGAACTAAAGAGATTGGACTAACTATGCAAATTGCTCGCTCTGGTAATCGATTACTACTTCATGACAACGGTCGATACTTTGAAATCGAAGGCGTTGAGGACCAGTACGGCTTTGGTGTTGGCTCGGTTCTGGGCCAACTCGACACCCTTATGCGGGGAGTCGAAGTGGCCACCCCCGTGGCGCTGCAGGCCCCATTTCCCTGCCCGACCCAGATCTTTGCGGTTGGACTGAACTACAAGAACCACGCAGCCGAAATGGATCTCCCTTTGCCCGTAACACCGATGGTTTTTGCCAAATTCGCCTCCTGTATCGCCGATCCCAACACGGACATTTATATCCCCGGGGAGACAACCGATTGGGAGGCCGAACTCGTCATCGTTGTTGGTCGCAACGGGCGCAATATCGATGCCTCAGAGGCTTCTTCCTATATTGCGGGCTACATGGTTGGCCAGGATGTCTCCGAACGAACGGTACAGATGGCTTCGTCTCCCGCTCAGTTCAGCATGGGTAAAAGCTTCGAGAACTTTGCGCCAATGGGTCCATGGTTCACTTCAGCTGATGAGATCCATGATCCGAATGATCTCCTCATCCAATGTTCCCTGAACGGCGAACTGATGCAGAACGAATCAACGGAGGACATGGCCTTGTTCGTTCCTCAAATCATTGCGTTCATCTCATCTATCTGTGAATTGAGGGCGGGAGATCTGATTTTCACGGGAAGTCCCGCTGGAGTGGGGCAGGGCCAAAATCCGAAGCGTTTCCTTCGAGATGGCGATATTTTGACCACCTCGATTGAAAAGCTCGGCTCCATAACCAATACATTCCGCCGCGCGACCTGATTATGGCAACCAACGAGCGCAAGAGCGCAACGGCGCACACCAAGGAATCGCTGTTAGCCAGTCTCGGATCACTTCCATTCGAAGATCGTTCTGACTTTGATCGAGCGTCTCGTGGAAAGCTTGCCGACGCTCTCGAGCGACAAATTATCGGTCGGTTTGGACACGCCGTCTGGGATTTGGATGCTTACGATTTCGAGACAGCGGACGGCTCCGACTCGGTCCACCCGAGTCTGTGGCGTCAAGCGCAGCTGAACAACGAGTCAGGCCTCTTCGAGGTCACCGACGGCATCTACCAAGTTCGCGGCTTAGATATTTCCAATATCACCTTCATTCGTGGCCATGAGGGCTGGATTATTATTGACCCTCTTACTGGCACGGAGACGGCCGCAGCCGCACTGCACCTCATCAACAGTCACTTTGGTTCGCGACCCGTGAAGGCAGTCATCTACACCCACTCGCACACCGACCACTTTGGAGGAATTCTCGGTGTTGTCACAGAAGATGAAGTTGCCAACGGTGCGGTAGACATCTACGCGCCTGCTGGTTTTCTTGAGGCAGCGGTTTCCGAGAACGTGATCGCCGGAACTGCGATGCTGCGGAGAGCGATGTACATGTATGGCGTTCTCTTACCCAAGGATGAACTTGGGCACGTCGACACTGGACTAGGCAAGTCACTGCCAGCCATGCCTGGCGTCACACTCGTAGCCCCTACGGTCGACATCGTGTCGACGGGGGAGCGGCACGTAGTCGATGGCGTCACTCTGGAGTTTCAGATGACTCCCGGTACGGAGGCACCGGCCGAGATGAACATCTTTTTGCCGGATTTCCAGGCCCTCTGCTTGGCAGAGAATTGCACCGCAAACCTGCATAATCTTTACACCCTGCGGGGGGCACAGGTACGTGACGCTCTCGGATGGTCAAAGTACATCCAAGAGTGCCTTTCTGATTTCCTACCCAAAATTGATGTGGCCTTTGCCTCGCATCACTGGCCTCGGTGGGGTACCTCAGAAATTCGTGAATATCTAGAAAACCAACGTGATCTGTATCGCTCGATTCACGATCAAACCATGCGGTTGGCGAATCACGGACTGACGATGAATGAGATTGCCGAGGAAATAGTGTTGCCTCCGCATTTGTTCAAGCAGTTCTACAATCGCGACTACTACGGCACCGTGCGCCACAACGCCAAGGCGGTCTATCAGCGTTATCTAGGTTGGTTCGATGCGAATCCCGCCCATCTGAACCCCCACATACCGGTTGAGGCGGGGAAGCGCTACGTCGCATTTATGGGTGGATCAGAATCACTCCTCCAGCAAGCTCGAATTTGCTTTGAGCAAGGTGATTACCGCTGGGTATGCGAGGTGGTCAACCACCTGGTTTTTGCTGAACCAGAAAACCTCGAAGCGCGTTATTTACAAGCCGACGCCCTTGAGCAACTCGGATTTCAGAGCGAGTCGGGACCTTGGCGCGACTTTTATTTAACCGGCGCCCAAGAGTTGCGCAATGGTGGCAGCGCTCTTAAGGGAGTGAGGGGAAATGCCACGGCCCCCTCATTCATGCGAGCGATGACGATGGACATGATGACAGATGTCTTAGGGGTTCGCCTTAACGGACCCGCCACCAAGGATTTCTGGCTATCGATTCACGTGACGCTTACTGACAGACACGAGCCCACTGAACGCATCGAGATACGTGGCGGCGTACTCTCAACTCGTCATGCCATCGAAGGCGAAGTAGTCGACATCGAGATTAAGAGTGAGCAGAGCGCTTTTGCCCAATTTGCCGGTGGCTCAAATACGCTCGACCAGATTCTCTCTGGCACGAATTTTGAGGTCAATGGAGATCTTGAGTTGCTGATGGCGCTCGAATCTAATCTCGATACCTTCGAGTTTGGGTTCGAAATTGTCCTGCCCTAGTTCCCGCTAGGACTAGGGCAGTTGAGTCTGGACTCTCTTAAATACCACAAGAATCGGACGTTTAGTCCGATTCTTGTTCTTGGTCGGGCTAGCGGGATTTGAACCCACGACCTCTTGACCCCCAGTCAAGCGCGCTAACCAAGCTGCGCCATAGCCCGTGAAGTATCTACTGTACTACGCCTCATCCACCAGCTGCCGCTGTAACAATCTCGATTCGATCACTCGAACGCAGTGCTGTCGAAATCCACTCGGATTTAGGTACCACTGAGCCATTCACCGCGACGGCAACTCCAGACTGTGGCAGGGAGCGTTCGCGAACAAAATCTGCAACGTTCATCGCCAAACTGCTGACGAATTCACCATTCAAAGACACTTCAATCATTCCAAAACTCCGCAGCACGACGATAGGCGAGCGGGGCCATAAGTACACCGTGCCGGAAATATCCGCTGTGCCAGCCCCAGGAATGATTGAGTGACCTGAGGAAGGGTTGTCCGTTCGGCCCAACTGGCCTCAAACCTGACCGAGCTTCTAGAAATTCGGCAGAATCGAGCGAGGGGCTCAGAAGCAGTGCCAGACGTAGAAGCTCCGCGACAGCGAGTGCATCAACATATCGCTCCGAGCTCTCATCGGCACTCGCTCCAATGATGACTTCGCCATTGGGGCGGTCGAGAATGTAAATGTTTCGCCCATCAATCAGGGCGCGGATCATTCGAGGTGCCACCTGTATCCGACGTTGCAATCGGAGCGTCACCCCACGCACTGAACGTAAGGTTGATGAATCCGCTTGACCCAGGAGACTCGTAAGGGCCCCAGTGCACAGCATGCCCGAGTCAAACTCATATGAACCCCTTGAGGTGTGTACTACTGCGTGCGAGCCGCCCTCGATGCTGTCGACCGCTTCGTCAATGAAGACAACGCCTCTCTCCTGCAGGGTGGCCACTAACGAACTAACTAGTAATTCCACATTCACAAAAGCGTCATCATGAAAGTAAACACCTCGGTCGAAACGAGGTGAAATTTCCTCGAAACGGTTTGGATTACCTGACCTGGTGACGGCCTCACACCGGAGAGGCGATGACGCAGCCGAGGCTGTAAGCCTCTTGATCTCTTCACTGTCTCCCCTGGAGTAGCCGGTGAGGAGTGAACCGGCAGCTGGAAAGAACAGCACTTGGTCGCTGTTGAACCGTTGCAAGAAGTCGGGCCAGTCATTGAGGGCCCGCAGGGCGTCATCGAAGGCATGGAGCTCACCGGCGAGCAGTTCTGCGCCTGGTGAGAGCATGCCTGCCGCGGCGTATGTGGCCCCAAAACCTATCTGTGGGTCGAAAACCGTTACCGGCCCTTTCCTCACGGCGGCGAGAGCAGAGACGAGGCCCACGATTCCTCCGCCAACCACCACAAAGTTGCGGGAGGATTTCTTCATGTATCCAATGTAGGCGTTGCCAAACAACTGGATTCATCTATACAATGTTGTTGGGCCAGCGTCGTCCCGATTAGAAAGATGACGCTATGAAACAGATATATGACCCCCAAGGTGAACACGATGCGTGCGGCGTTGGCATGGTCGCAAACTTGGACGCCGTACCCACGGCGAATACTGTTTCTGACGCGCTGACCATCCTTGAAAACCTCGAGCACCGCGGGGCGACCGGTTCCGACCCAAACAGTGGAGACGGGGCGGGCATCCTGCTTCAACTACCACACACATTCTTGGTCGCAGTAACTAGCGATCTGGGAATTACTCTCCCTGAGCGCGGCCATTACGGCGTTGGACAATGGATGTTGCCCTCAACCGAGGAGGACCAAGCGCGAGCCAGCATCGAGAAGGCCTGTGCCGACACAGGCCTTACAACAATTGGCTGGCGAGATGTCCCTGTCGACTCTTCGATTCTTGGTGCAGCCTCGAGGGGGAGCGAGCCCATCCACGCAATGCAGTTCGTTTCCGGCGACTCAGCTTGGACCCAAGAAGAGCTTGAATACCGGCTCTACATCGCTCGTAAGCGTGCCTCTCGACATTCTTCGGCCTACGCCTCATCATTCTCAACACGAACAATTATTTACAAGGGGATGCTGACGTCATCTCAGCTCCGACGTTATTTTCAGGACCTCCGCGACGAACGCCTAGAGACGGCCATTGCCCTAGTTCACTCAAGATTCTCAACGAATACATTTCCTCGGTGGGAGCTCGCTCAGCCCTTCCGTTTCATCGCACACAACGGTGAGATCAATACCGTCCGATCGAATCGTTCATGGATGGCCGCTCGCGAGTCAAAATTTGTAAGCGAGAAGTGGACAGAACCTTCAGACCTGTCTCCAGTCATCACACCTTTTATGAGCGACTCGGCCAGTTTTGATGAGGCCGCCGAACTGCTCTTTATGAATGGTCGGTCATTACCGCACTCAATTCTGATGATGATTCCCGAGGCCTGGGAGCGCGCGACGACGATGGATTCCAAGAAGCGAGATTTTTATCGCTTTAACGCAGCGTTGATGGAGCCTTGGGACGGACCAGCGAGTGTGAGTTTCTGTGATGGGACACGAGTCGGTGCCGTTCTCGATCGTAACGGCCTGCGTCCAGCCCGCTACTGGGTGACTGCCGACCGTCGCGTCATTTTCTCATCAGAGGTGGGTGTTCTAAACGTAGAGCCTTCGAATGTCATCGCTAAAGGACGACTTCAGCCGGGCCGGATGTTCCTGGTCGATATTGAACGAGGGGTCATCGTTGATGATGCTGACATTAAAGACGAGCTTGCCGAAGCGCACCCCTACACCGAATGGCTTGAAGAAAATCAAATCGACCTTGACACGCTCGCCAAGCAATCGATGCTTCTTCCCGAGCACGAATCACTCGTACGACTGCAACACCTCTTTGGTTATACCGAAGAAGAGATTCGCTTAATTTTGACCCCGATGGCTCGAAACGGTGAAGAGCCGATTGGGTCAATGGGTTCCGACTCACCAATCGCGGTCCTCTCAACAAAATCAAAGCCGGTCTTCGACTTTTTTACCCAGCAATTCGCACAAGTGACAAACCCTCCTCTCGATGCCATTCGAGAAGAGCTGGTGACTTCACTGCGCGTGGGAATCGGAGGCCACGGCAACCTCTTGAGCGCGACGCCTGACCACGTGCGTCAAATTGTTCTTTCTGCTCCCGTCATTGACCTTGAAGACCTGGCAAAGATTCGCTACATTGAAGACTCTGGAGTAGGAACCTTTAGGTCCACAGCCGTTGATGGCCTCTTTGACGTCGCGAGCGCCATTGGCGATCCTCGACAATCTCTACTTGAAGGCCTTAAGGCCCTTGAGGACCATGTCGTCGAAAACGTACGGGCCGGAGTCAATTTGGTCATTCTGTCGGACCGTAACTCCACCGAAGCCAAGGCTCCCATTCCGAGCTTGCTCCAAGTGGCAGCGGTCCATAATCGCCTCGTACGGGAGCACCTGCGAGCCAACACCGCCCTCATCGTGGAGGCTGGTGACGTGAAGGAGGTTCACCACGTTGCCCTGCTGCTGGGCTTCGGCGCCTCGGCGGTTTGCCCCTATCTGGCCCTCGACACCATAGAAGAACTTGCCCGTTTCGGTCAGTTTCACGACGAAGCACCCGGACAGGCGCGCTATCGCTACAACAAGGCATTGTCGAAGGGCGTTCTCAAGGTGATGTCCAAGATGGGCGTTTCAACCGTTGCGAGCTACATCGGCTCACAACTGTTCGAGGCAATTGGAGTAGATGAAGAGGTGGTGCAGCGCTGCTTCCCAGGAATCTCTTCGAAAATCGGTGGGCGTGGATTCGCAGGCTTCGCCACAGACGTTCTACGTCGTCACGAGATTGCGTATGGTCGCGAAGTTGACCCCGAGCTCGAGACTCGTGGTGAATACCAGTGGCGTCGAGAAGGTGAGCCTCACCTCTTCAACCCCCAAACGGTGTACACCCTGCAGCACGCCACACGGGAAGGACGAATGGATGTCTTTCGTACCTACACCAGACTGATCGACCAGCAAGAGCGTCAGCGTGTAACCCTCCGGAGTTTCTTTGAGGTTCAGCCTCTCGGTGAGCCTGTTGATATTTCCGAGGTCGAGTCCATAGAGATGATTCTGAAGCGATTCTCAACGGGAGCCATGTCGTACGGTTCAATCTCGCCCGAGGCGCACGAGAATCTCGCCATCGCGATGAATCGAATGGGCGGTAAGTCAAACACGGGCGAGGGTGGCGAAGACGAGGAACGTGACACGTTCGACGATCCTCAGTTCAATCGACGTTCGGCAATTAAACAGGTCGCTTCAGGACGATTCGGTGTTACGAGTCGCTATCTCGTCAACGCTGACGATCTCCAAATCAAGGTGAGTCAAGGTGCCAAGCCAGCTGAAGGTGGCCTGCTGCCGGG
>JBAXMO010000018.1:0-15940 GCA_037134255.1 Actinomycetes bacterium
GTCAGAAGACTCCGATAAGGACATTCACCTCTACATCAACTCACCCGGTGGCGACATCACTGGACTGCTCGCGATCTACGACACCATGAAGTACATCAAGCCCGACGTGTCAACATTCTGCTTCGGGCAGGCTGCTTCGGCCGCCGCCGTGCTGCTCGGCGCCGGAGCCAAGGGCAAGCGCTACGCGCTGCCACACGCCCGCGTTTTGTTGCACCAGCCATGGGGTGGCGTTGGAGGCCAGGCTTCCGACATCGAAATCCAAGCTCGCGAGATTCTGCGGATGCGAGACCTTCTCAATGGCATGCTGGCCGAGGACACTGGTCAAGACGTCGATCGCATCATGAAGGACACTGACCGTGACTATGTCATGACGTCAGAAGAAGCAGTGACATACGGCTTGATTGACGAAGTAATCACCCGACGCGCATAGCGAATCGACGGGAAGTCAAACGTTTCGCCGATAAATACGAGGGTGCCTGATTTTGTCTCAGCGTGCCTCTACACTTTTTGAGGCGGAGGCAGTGTCGGAGGGTTACGAATCGTGGCAAAAATAGGTGAAGCAGTCGACGCCATCAAGTGCAATTTCTGCTCGAAGGGTCAACGTCAAGTAAAGAAGTTGATCGCGGGCTCCGGCGTGTACATCTGCAATGAGTGCATCGACCTCTGTAACGACATTCTCCTCGAAGAACTGGGCGAACGGCCCGTTCTCGCCCTTGATGAACTTCCGAAGCCTCGTGAGATCGCGGCCTACCTAGATGACTACGTTATTGGTCAAGAAGCGGCCAAGAAGATGCTGGCCGTCGCGGTCTACAACCACTACAAGCGCGTCCAGACGGGCCCGAAGCGAGATGACGACGTCGAAGTATCGAAGTCGAACATTCTCATGCTCGGCCCCACGGGCTGCGGCAAGACATTCCTGGCTCAGACCTTGGCTCGCATGCTCAACGTACCTTTCGCTATTGCGGATGCCACGGCCCTTACTGAAGCCGGCTATGTCGGCGAGGACGTTGAGAATATTCTGCTGAAGCTCCTGACGGCAGCGGACTTCGATGTCAAGCGAGCCGAACGAGGCATTATCTACATCGATGAGATAGACAAGATTGCTAGAAAGTCTGAGAACACATCTATTACCCGTGACGTCTCGGGTGAGGGAGTGCAGCAGGCCCTTCTAAAGATTCTTGAAGGCACGACTGCCTCTGTTCCTCCGCAGGGTGGTCGTAAACACCCACATCAGGAATTCATCACCATCGACACCGCCAACATCTTGTTTATTGTCGGTGGCGCCTTCGCCGGTCTCGAACAAGTCATAGAACGACGCCTCGGTAAGAAGAGCATCGGGTTTGGTCAGAACGTGGAGACGGTCGCTTCACAGGAAGAGTCAATCTTCAAGCACGTCTTGCCCGAGGACTTGGTCAAGTTCGGATTGATTCCAGAGTTCATTGGTCGACTGCCGGTCATTGGCGCGGTACAGCAGCTAAATGAGGCGATGCTCGTCCAAGTCCTCTCAGAGCCCAAGAACTCGCTCGTTAAGCAGTACCAGAGGGTCTTTGAGATGGACGGCGTGGAGCTCGAATTCGAACCCGAAGCGCTCGACGCAGTCGCCGTACTAGCTCTTATGCGCGGAACTGGCGCTCGAGGTCTGCGCTCCATTCTGGAAGACGTGCTGCTCGACACCATGTTTGATCTACCCGGTCGCAAAGATGTCATTCGATGCACCGTAACGGCCGCATCGGTCCGCAAGGAAGAGTCGCCCGTCTTGACGATGCGCAAGGCGACTCGCGCTCGTCGCGCCAGCTAACAGCGTGCGGTTTACTCGATTCGCTCAGGCGAACGCGTGGCTAGAAAGCCATATTGACTTTGAAAAGGTCGCTCCAAATCGCTCCGAAGTTCCAACCCTCCAGCCAATTCACGACACGCTGGCCGCCCTCGCTGACCCCCACCATGACTATCCCAAGATTCACGTCACGGGAACCAATGGCAAAGGGACAACAACAACGCTCATAAGCAGTCTGTTGCACGAGTGGGGACTGAGCGTCGGTACCTTTGTCTCACCCGACCTCCACCGAGTCAATGAACGGATTCTCCTGAACGGCGAACCGGTGCGCGATGAGTCGTTCACGATGTTGATCTCGCGGTTAGCTGACGTCGAGACTGCAACTGGGATTGTCCTCACTCGATTCGAACTACTCACCGTGGCGGCCTTCCTGCATTTTTCAGACATGGGTGTGGACGTCGCAGTGATTGAAGTAGGTATGGGTGGTACCTGGGACTCGACGAACGTCATCGACGCGGACGTCTCAGTTCTGACCAACGTCTCGCTCGATCACACGGCCGTACTCGGTAACTCGGTTGCCGAAATTGCCACCGACAAGGTGGGGATCTTCCGCCCCAGTGGCATTGCCGTCCTCGGCACGATTGATAAAACCGTGGTCGAAATTGCCGAAGCTCGGGTGACTGAGCTGGGTACGACGCTCGTTCGACTGGGTCGAGATTTTGCCCTTGAGCGCAACGATTTGGCGGTCGGAGGCCGGATGCTCGACATGCACACGCCGATGGGGGAGTATCACCAAGTTCTCTTGACACTCCACGGCATTCATCAAGGCATGAATGCCCTTACCGCGCTCGTCGCCACAGAAACCTTCTTGGGTCGCGCGCTAACCGAGGATGTTGTAGAAGCCGTGTTTGGTCTGGCCACGATGGCTGGTCGGATGGAAGTCCTCGAGCACTACCCGCTGATCATGATTGACGGTGCTCATAATCCTGCCGGCGTCATTTCGCTCGCCGAAACCTTAGAAGAGGCGTTCCATCTCGCCGGTCAGCGTCGAGTTGTCGTTGGGATGTTGACCGGACGAGAGATTGCCGACATGATCGAGCCGCTTTTGGCAATTGGCGTTGACGAGTTCATTGTCTGTGAGCCACTCTCGCCGCGCACGCAGAAAGCCGACATCATCGCGGAGTTCATCGTGAGCCGAGGGGCGCACGCCACAGTGGTGTTGGACCCTCGCGAGGCCGTGCGCCACGCCCGCGAACTCTCGGGCGAAGATGACCAAATCATCGTGGCGGGGAGTCTCTATCTCGTTGGTGATGTTCGGGCTGGCCTGCTGGCGCTGCCCCATCAACACCGCTAGCCCACCTCTGTTAGATTTTCATTCGTGGATCGCACCTTTGTCATTGTTAAGCCTGACGGCGTTGAGCGCCGTCTTATTGGAGAGATTGTTGCTCGCCTCGAGCGCAAGCAACTCAGCGTGGTAGCAGCCGAGCTGCGCACCATTGACCGCGCTACGGCCGAACAGCACTACGGCGAGCACGCCGGCAAGCCTTTCTTCAATGACCTGGTCGCGTTCATCACTCGCAGCCCGGCGCTTCTCCTCGTCATTGAGGGCTCCGGTGAGACCTTCAAGGTTGTCCGCAACCTCATGGGAGCAACGAACCCCAAGGATTCGGCCCCCGGCACCATTCGCGGTGACCTCGCAATAGAGATGGGTGAGAACTTAATTCACGGTTCCGACTCGCCCGAGGCGGCGGCCCGTGAAATTGCGTTGTTCTTCCCAAATCTCGCCTAATTGGTGCTACTACCTAATTTCTTGATTTTCGCCTAGCCTTAGTAGTACTTCGGCGCACCTTCGCGCCTTCAGACAAGGTTTAATTCATGGGCGAAAGTCGGTTTAATCTCCTCGGGCGCGATATGGCCGTGGACCTCGGTACGGCCAACACTCTGGTGTACGTCAAGGGTCGCGGCATTGTTCTTAACGAGCCTTCGGTGGTGGCCGTCAACGTTCTCACGGGCAAGCCTCTCGCTGTAGGCGCCGAAGCCAAGCGCATGATTGGTCGTACCCCGAGCAATATTCAGGCCATCCGTCCACTGAAGGATGGAGTTATCGCCGACTTCGACATCTGTGAAACGATGCTGCGCTACTTCATTCATCGCGTGCACCAGCGCCGCTTCGCCAAGCCGAGAATGGTCATCTGTGTTCCTTCTGGCATTACTGGTGTGGAGAAGCGCGCCGTGACGGAAGCGGCCGAGTACGCCGGTGCCCGCAAGGCCTACATCATTGAAGAGCCCATGGCGGCTGCCATTGGTGCCGGACTGCCGATTAGTGAGCCGACGGGAAACATGGTTGTCGACATCGGTGGAGGAACGACCGAAGTAGCTGTGATCTCACTAGGCGGCATCGTGACTAGTCAGTCCATTCGCGTGGGTGGTGACGAGCTCGATGAGGCCATTGTGGACTACGTCAAAAAGACGTTCCGTTTGGCGCTGGGTGAACGCACGGCCGAAGAACTCAAGATTCAGTTGGGTTCAGCCTTCCCGCTCCAAGAGGAGCTTCGCGCTGAAATTCGCGGTCGGGACCTCGTTACTGGTCTGCCGAAAACCGTTTCGATCTCAACTGAACAGATTCGTGAGGCCATCAGCGAGCCGGTACAAGCCATTGTTGACGCCGTAAAGGTCACCCTGGATCGAACCCCGCCAGAACTGGCCGCCGACCTCATGGAGCGCGGCATCGTTCTGACCGGTGGTGGTGCGCTACTCCACGGTCTTGACGCCCGCCTGCAGTCCGAGACCAACATGCCGATTGTCATTGCCCCGGACCCACTGAATTGCGTGGCTCTCGGCAGTGGACGTTGCCTCGAGGAGATTGACTTCTTCAACCAGATGTTGAAGACGACGCAGTCTCGATAGTCCGTGGCAATCCCTAAGCGACGGCGCCGTGCCTTGGCCGGGCTCGTAGCCGCCACCGTGATGCTGGGTATTTTCCAGTTCACAGGTGGTGTGACGAGTGGTCTTCGTTCGACTGGCAACGTGATCGTCTCGCCCTTTGCCTGGGTTATTAATCTCGTTGCTCGTCCCATTGGTCACCTCTCATCGGGCGCCCTCAACTATTCCGAGATCGTGTCGCAAAACAAGCAACTGCGTTATCAGTTGGGGCAAGCACAACTGCGTGCCAACGAGTCAGAGGCCATCGATCGACAGTTGCGTCAACTCTCGGCCACGCTCGATGTTCCCTACATCAACAATCTGCCAACCATCACGGCTCAAGTAAACGAACAGTCGCCGACCAACTTCATTGCCAGTATCGGTATTTCCAAGGGTGCGAACGAGGGCGTCCTGGTGGGCATGCCCGTTGTTGGTAATGGCGGTCTGATCGGACGTGTCGTTGCGACGACGCTGCATGGTGCCACTATTCAGTTACTGACCGACGCCGCCAGTTCCGTTGGCTGCACCTTCGGTGATGGAACGGTTAACGCCATCGTTAGCGGTCGGGGCTTTAATCACCCCCTTGGCGTGACGGCCATTCCTCTCAAGGCCACCTTGACGCCAGGCACAATCTTTGTGACCAATGGACTCCAGGGTGGGCTCTTCCCGGCCGGTCTGCCAGTGGCCAAAGTTTCGGGCGTGACACTGACACCGGGCGCGATGACATATGACCTCAAACTCAAGTCAGTGGCGGAGCTACGACATCTCTCGTACGTCACGGTGATTGCGTGGGAGCCCGGCACGTGAGCCTCTGGGTCGTGCGCGTAATTGTGTCCAGCATTGTTATGACGGCGTTTCAATTAGCAGTCCTCTCCAATCTTCGGATTGGCGGAGTGGTGATTATGGGGATATGGCTCTGGACGTTGGTCGTCGGTCTCATGGGTGGCACCCCTCCGGCGATGGTGGCGGGAGCAACCACTGGCGCTCTCTTTGACGCCCACGTCAGCACGCCGTTCGGGCTGTTTATGGCGATCGGACTCCTCGTGGGATACGTTGCTGGGCAGATGGGCCGAGAGGGCATTGGCGACTTCAAGGCCGCAGCCTGGTGGATGCCTTCAGCTATTGGTCTCGCCGTCGGCTTCGTTACCCCACTGGCGTTAATGATCGCAGCGGCCCTCACCGGTCATCTGAGTTTTTGGCGAGGTGACCTCGGGGCCAGCATGGTCGTCAACGCCCTAGTTTTTGCGCTGGCCATTCGGTTCACGGCGATGCTTAGCCGCCGTCTCGTTGGTGATGTTGAGGGATACCGATGGTGAGACGCAAGTCGTGGCGCAGCCGCTCGACGGCGCCGAAGTTCACTCGCTGGTGGGCACCCTGGTACACGATCAATCCCTTGCGTGGTCGGGGCCGACGTATCAATGAACGCCGGACCGTGGGGCTACGAGACCTCGTGGCCGCGCCCGGCGATGTTCGAAATCGACCAGATGTACGCTGGCGCGTTATTGGGGGAGCCTTCGCGGTAATGCTCGGCCTGTTGGTAACCCGTCTCTTCTTCCTGCAGGTGGTCGACCATGAAGCGTCGCTGGCGGCAGCTAAAAATAACGCACTACGCGACAGCGTTATCCCCGCGTCACGCGGTGAAATACGCGATCGTGCGGGGGTCACTCTCGTCGGCAATGTCACGACGACCGAGTTGCGCTTGTCCTTTGCCGAGGCACTGTTGCATCCCGATGTCAAGGGAGCCTTGGCCGAGCTGACGGGCAAGTCAATTCCTGAGCTTGATCGTATTCTGGGTGACTTGCGTTATGACCGGTATCAACCGATTCCGGTCCTACTTGATACTCCCGCGAATCTGATTGAGTACCTGACGCTGCACAAGTCAGAGTTTCCCGGAGTGAGTCTGGTGCGGGTGTCGCATCGCGTCTACCCGCTCGGCGGAGGCGTAGCCCCCCACTTGCTGGGTTACGTGGGTCCCATCAACGGTGACGAACTGGCTTCCCACCCCAACATGGGGTACCAGATGGACTCTAAAATCGGTAAGGCCGGTATTGAAGCGTTTTACGAGACGTACCTGCGCGGTATCGATGGCAAGCGCACACTGCGCGTCGACCGTCGGGGCAACATTCTTGGAACCGTCAAGACGTCGTCGGCCCAGGTCGGCAATTCGCTGGTCTTGAATGTTGATTCAGGTCTACAGAAGGCTCTGGACGGTTATCTTGCAGCTTCAATCCTGCGCACCCGTCGAACGATCGACGGCCGTTCTGGCGTTTACCCACCCGCGCCCAACGGGGCGGCCATTGTCCTGGACCCCACCAATGGTCATGTGCTGGCAATGTCGAGTTACCCCAGTTACGACCTGTCTCAGTTCGTAACTGGACTCTCTAATAAGACCTTTCAATCCCTGATGTCGACCGGAGCTTTCAATAACTTCGCAATTCAGGGTCAGTACACCCCGGGTTCAACTTTCAAAATGATTTCGGCTACCGCCATGCTGCAAACGCGAATCCAATCAGCGTCAAAGGTGATCAACGACAAGGGAACGTACAAGGTGCCGGGTTGCCTTCAGGGATACCACGGCTGCGTTTTTCATGGTGACGAAGCCGCCGGTTCCGGGTACGTGAATTTGTCTCGGGCGCTCACCGTGAGTTCCGACATCTACTTTTACCAACTGGGCTATCTCTTTTGGAGCCAGACCGGACGCTATGGACTCACGCCAATTCAGAACGTGGCTACCGATTACGGGCTGGATTCACCAACGCAGATTGACCTGCCCGATGAAAATGTCGGTCGCGTGGACTCTCCAACAGTGCGTAAGGCGCTGCACGCCGAAGCCCCAAAAGCCTTTCCGAACGTGGACTGGTTCACGGGAGACAATCTCCAGATGGCCTTTGGACAAGGATCGACGGCGGTAACGCCGATCGAGATGGCGAATGCCTTCGCGACTTTTGCTAACGGCGGAACTCGCTACGCCCCTGAAGTGGTGTCGGCCGTCGTTGATGCTCGCGGCAAAGTTATTCAGTCCTATGGACCCAAGGTGCTTGGCCACGTCAGTCTGCCCGAGCAAATCCGTGGGCCAATTTTGCAGGGCCTTTTGGGCGTGGTCAGTAGTCCCGAGGGAACGGCATACGGCCCGTTTGCGCGCTACGCCCACTTCTCGTTGCGCTCCTTTCCGATTGCGGGCAAGACGGGTACGGCATCGAACTCTCCCGGGCAAGAGCCCAATGCGTGGTTTGTCGCCTTCGGCCCAGTACCGAATCCGAAGTACGTCGTGCTCTGCGTCATTGGTAAGGGTGGGTACGGTGCCTCGGCTGCTGCGCCAGTCGTCGCGCAGACCTTTGACTATCTCGTGAGTCACCCTGTGAAGCCGGTCCGCATCGCCACGGCCATCAACACCACCAATCGCTGAGTGGCACCAGTCGGACGGCCGATTAATCACCACCAAAGTGCCGAGCTAGACCACTATGCGACCCCCAGGGGCCGTATCGCCACTGCTGGCAGTGAATTGGGGAGTACCGAGCAATCCTCACAGGAAGAAGTAGCCTGTGTTCGTTGGGAGTTCGTGGTCCTTGGCTGTACTGGACCTGAACTCGAAGATCGAATCCAGCGTGCGGTAGGTGCCTGTCACTGACCGTAGAACGCGAACGTAAGGGAAGAGCCGTGATCGACAACTTTAGGTCGAACATCGATACCCTCACCGTTGAAGGCGTAGACACCATCGTCGCCCAACTTGCAACACAGTTTCGGGGAATTCGCCCCATGGAACTACCAAAAGCCGTAGAACCCGCTATCTCGCTCGTCCGAGCGAAGCGGGCCCACCCAAAAATCGACCGTGATGACAAAGGAACTCCGCTGCTCCCCAGTGGCATGTTTTTCTCTGTTGCGCAGTCCGCGACCTCAAGTGTCGCGTAATGAACGCTAGGAGCACCCTTCGTGACCGACGAAACCCCTCGTCCGACTAACGAATCACCCACACCCAGGATTGGCGACACCCGTCCTGCACCCAAAATTGGCGACACGCGGCCCGCACCGGCGACCCCGGCTGGCGAGTCTCGTCCCGAAGGTGAGGCCCGTCCCGCGGGAACCTCTAACGCCAATCGCAATCGCAATCGTCGACGTCGGGGCAAGGGTCCAGGCCAAGGTGGTGGTCAAGCCGGAGGCCAAGGTAGCCCCACCGGGCAATCGACCTCCGCCCAGCCCCGTCAAGGCCGCCCCGCGGACGCACCAGTTGAGGCATCGGCTCCCGACGCTGCTGAGGGTTCCTCGGGATCTAGTAAGAAGACCCCCCGCCGCCGTGGTGGGGATCGCAAGGGTCGAGCCCAAGGTCGCTACCTCATGTGCGTGCACGTCGTTGACGGTGCCACGCACATTGCCACCATGGAAGGCCGTTCACTCGTCGAGTACCGCGTCGCCCGTGAGGCCGACGAAACCCTGCAGATTGACGGCAATATATACATAGGGCGCGTGCAAAACGTGCTGCCCGGTATGGAGTTGGCCTTCGTCGACATCGGTATTCCGAAGAACGCCGTGCTCTATAAGAACGACGTGACCTTCGAAAGCGATGAGATCGAGGCCAAGCCGTCGAACGACGCGAAGATCGAAGACATGCTGAAGGCCGGCCAGACGGTCTTGTGTCAGGTCACTAAGAACGCCATTGGCGCCAAGGGTGCCCGTTTGACTCAAGACGTTTCGCTTCCAGGTCGATTTGCCGTGCTCGTTCCGAACTCCTCGACGATTGGTATCTCCAAGCGGCTCGGTGACGGCGAGCGCCGCCGCCTCCGCAAGGTCATTGACGAAGTGAAGCCGGCCCAGCACGGGATCATTGTGCGTACCGCAGCCGAAGGTGTCTCGAGCGAAGACCTCGCCCGTGACGTTAAGTCCCTCGCTGAGAAGTGGGAAGCCATCGAGACGGAGGCGAAGAAGTCGCCGCAGCCACGCTTGGTCTATCGCGACTTGGACATGGCCGTTCGCCTGCTCCGCGAAGAGCTCAATGACGACTACCGCGCCGTGCTCATTGACGACAAGGAACTCTTTGAAAAGGTTCGCGAGTACGTCACGGCCGTTAATCCCGAATTGGCCGACCGCGTCGAGTTCTACGAGAAGGGGACCGAAGAGCTCCCACTCTTTGAGCGCTACTTCGTCCACGAACAGTTGCACCGTGCGCTGGACCGCAAGGTCTTCCTACCTTCGGGTGGATCGCTCATCATCGAGCGCACCGAGGCCCTGACTGTGGTTGACGTAAACACTGGCAAGAACGTGGGCTCAACGAATCTCGAAGAGACCGTTTTCCGGAACAATCTCGAAGCGGCCGAAGAGGTCGCCCGCCAACTGCGACTGCGTGACATCGGTGGAATCATCGTCATCGACTTCATCGATATGGAGATCAAGGCCAACCGCGAGGCCGTGGCCTCGGCACTACGTCAGGCTCTCTCGCGGGATAAGACTCGCACTCAGGTATTTGACATCTCTGAGCTTGGTCTGATTGAAATGACCCGAAAGCGTGTAAACGAAGGGCTTTTGGAGTCAGTCTCGAGTACCTGTGCGGTCTGTGACGGTCGCGGTTTCGTCCTTTCGGCTGGCCTCTAGATGAGGCGGAACGTGGGCACCTTTATTTCGGCTAACATAAACGAACTATGTACGCCGTAATTCGCACCGGAACGTCTCAAGAACGCGTCGCTGAAGGTCAGGTCGTTCGCGTCGACCTGCGCAGCGAAGCCTTGGGTTCGTCAATTGAGTTTCAGCCTGTCCTCGTCGTTGATGGTGACAAGGTGTTGGCCGGACCAGCTCTGAAGGGTGCCACGGTAACAGGCACCCTCTTGGGCGAGGAAAAGGGACCCAAAATCAACGCTTTGACCTATAAGGCCAAGGCCAACCAGCGCAAGCGCTGGGGTCACCGTCAGCACTACTCGACGGTGGAAATCACCAAGATCTCAACCAAGTAAGGGGATTGGCTCATGTCAAAGACCAAAGGTGGCGGTTCAACTCGAAACGGTCGCGATTCAAATGCCCAGCGCCTCGGCGTTAAGGCCTTTGACGGCACGGCCGTAACAACCGGCTCAATTATTATTCGTCAGCGTGGTACCGCGTTCCACCCAGGCCGCAATGTCGGCATTGGTAAGGACGACACCTTGTTTGCCCTTGCTCCAGGCAAGGTCAAGTTCGGTTTCCGTGGTGGCCGCAAGCTTGTGGACATCATTGCTGAGTAATCAGTGTTGAACTCTGTTCAACTTTTCTCCTAAAGAAAAGCAAATCCCCCGGGCGAAAGCCCGGGGGATTTGCGTTAGAGCTAGTGCTACTCATTGCGGATCGGGAAAGTAAAACCCCCGGGCTTTCGCCCGGGGGTTTTTTCAGTCTGTTTAGAGACCTTGAGGGTGCTTAACCCTTGATTGCCTTCTTGAAGGCGGCACCTACAGAAACCTTTGGTACGGAAGCGGCCTTCACTTGGATGGCTTCACCCGTCTGGGGGTTACGGGCGGTACGAGCAGCGCGCTCGCGCTTTTCGAACGAGATGAAACCAGTCAAGGTCACCTTGTTGCCCTTTTTCACCTGTGTGGTGATGATCTCTTCAAAATTGCTCAAAAAAGCACCCGTGTCAGCCTTCGTTTGGCCAGTGGCCGCAGCGAGAGCTTCGACGAACTCGGTCTTATTCATAGAACCAGCCATCGCAATCTCCTTACCTTTTCGTGGTTGTCGACCGGGTGTATCCCAGTCACCGAGGTAATACTTACCCCGATTTCAGGGGTTTTGGTGGATTTAGCCGGTGTTTTTCGGGAATTTATTGGATTACTTTTCATTTTCCCTAGTCAGGAGGGGTGTGCGACATCCTCCCAGAAAGCTGGAAATCGGTGACCTAGCCTGAATTTCATGCAAAACCCCCCTCGTCAGCGACTTCTTGAACTCCTCGCCGTGGAGCGCTCGGCCTACCGGGCTGCCAATCCCTTGAGTTTGGCCCAGTACGAGGCGGCCGATCATCTCTTTGCCCGCGTACCAATGACGTGGATGAATAAATGGGCCGGCGGCTTCCCCTTGGCTCTCCACGAAGCGCACGGGGCCCACGTGGTTGATGTGGACGGTCATACGTTGATTGATTTCGCCCTCGGCGATACGGGGGCCTTTGCCGGCCACTCACCCGAACCGCTGGCACGGGCCGTGCAGCGCCGGATCGCCACGCTGGGTGGGGTAACCACCATGATGCCAACGGAAGATGCGGAGTGGGTCGCCGCGGAGATGACTCGTCGATTTGGACTGCCCCAGTGGTCGTTCACGCTGTCGGCGACCGACGCCAACCGGTGGCTGTTGCGGTTAGTGCGACTCGCCACTGGCCGACCCAAAATCCTGGTCTTCTCCTACTCCTATCACGGCAGCGTCGACGAGACCTTCGTCGTGGTCGGTCCCAATGGCGACGCAGTCTCGCGACCCGGCAATGTCGCTCCAGCGGTTGATCCCAGTACGACGACCCGGGTCGTGGAGTTCAATGATCTCGAGGGTCTGCGCCGAGAACTGGCCCACGGCGACGTGGCAGCCGTCTTGACCGAACCGGCACTGACCAACATCGGCATCGTGCTACCGGAGCCGGGATTTCTAGAGGGCGTCCGAGCGGCGTGTGATGAAACTGGCACCCAGCTGATCATTGACGAGACGCACACCTTCTCGGCCGGTCCCGGGGGAGCGACCCGTTCGATGAACCTGCGCCCGGACGCCATCACGATTGGTAAATCTCTGGGCGGGGGGGTGCCCTGTGGTGCCTACGGTCTCAGCACCGAGCTGGCGCAGCGAGTCCAGGCCAAGGTCTCGTCCGGTGCTGACATCGTGGACGTGGGTGGTGTTGGTGGCACGTTGGCCGGCAACGCCCTCTCACTCGCTGCGATGAGGGCCGTTCTCGGCGAGGTTCTGACCGACGACGTCTTTCCCGGCATGATTCACCTCGCCACCGAGTTCACAGCTGGAGTCCAAGCGACAATTGACCGCTACGAGTTGGCGTGGTCTGTTTCGCAGCTTGGAACACGCTGTGAGTATCGATTTGCCAATCCTGCACCGACCAGTGGGAGTGCCTCGGCCGCGAGTTACGACGCCGAACTCGAGGACTACCTCCACCTGGCCTGCGTCAATCGCGGTGTCCTGCTCACACCCTTTCACAACATGGCTCTGATGTGTCCAGCGACGACCCTGGCTGACGTAGAGCGCCACCACGAGGTCTTTGCCGAGGTAGTTGGGGCCCTCTTTACCTGAGTGGGCTCAAGGTTCGTAGAATGGAAGCATGTCGGCCTTCGTAGATGCAGCACAACTGCACGCCAAGGCCGGTGACGGTGGCGCAGGATGTGTAAGTTTTCGCCGTGAGGCCCATGTTTCCAAAGGTGGTCCCGACGGTGGCGACGGTGGTCGTGGCGGTGACGTCTGGCTCGTAGCCGACCACAACCAAGCCTCCCTGCTCGGTTTTCGCGATCACCCTTTCCATCGGGCGACCGATGGCGAGAACGGCACCTCCAAGCGCCAGCACGGCGCCGGCGGCAAGGACGTCATTGTGAAGGTGCCAATCGGTACGGTCATCACCACCATGGAGGGCGAAGTCATTGTGGACCTCGCCGGACCCGGTGACACCTGGCGGGCCGCCGAAGGTGGCATGGGTGGCCAGGGCAACAATCGTTTTCTTTCGAACCAGCGACGGGCCCCGGCCTTTGCCGAACAGGGCGAGTACGGCGAAGAGCGTTGGTACAACTTGGAGCTCAAGCTGCGGGCCGACGTCGCGCTGATTGGCTTCCCCAACGTGGGCAAAACCACGCTCATCACACAGATCTCGAAAGCTCGGCCGAAAATCGCCGACTATCCCTTCACTACCCTCGTACCCAACCTCGGTGTCGTGCGATACGGCACCCGTCCCGACCGGGCCGATGGCGGTACGGAGTTTGTAGTGGCCGACATTCCCGGACTCATTGAGGGCGCCGCCGAGGGCCGAGGATTGGGTCACGATTTCCTGAAGCACGTCGAATACGCCCGCGTGCTGTGCGTCATGTTGGACATGGCCCCCGACGTCGTTATCTCGCCCGACGAACAGTTGCGCGTCCTGCTACGAGAGCTCGGGGACTACCAACCCGACATGCTGGATCGCCCTCGAATCATTGTGGGGTCGCGTGCCGACCTCGGACCCGACACTGAACTTCCTGAAGGCGTGGTTCCACTGTCCTCGGTGACGCGTGAGGGCATCCCCGCACTGGTTTCCAAGATGGCCCAGCTCGTCGACAGTGTTCGCCGTGATGAAAAGCAGCGGGCCAGTCACGAAGTCGTTGTGCACCGTCCAATCGTTGAAACAGTCCGTGTAGAGCGCATGCGTCCGAACGAGTGGGAAGTGGTGGGCCGACCCGCCCTACGCGCCGTTCGCTTCCAGGACCTTACGAACGACGAAGCGTTGGCCGAAGTTGTCCGGCGGCTGAAGGACCTTGGTGTGGACCGCTTGCTGAACCGGGCTGGCGCCGTCGACGGTGATCAGGTGACCGTGGGTCAGCTCTCGTTTGAATGGTTCCGCGATGCTGCGGCCTCCGGGCTTGACCGTGGCGACCACCACCGCGCCACGCGCCGTGAGCGACTCGCTCGACAGGGCAAGCTCAACGAACACGATGATTTCGACGATGAGTGATGTTGTTGTCGTAAAGATTGGTACTTCGTCGGTCACGACGAAGGAGGGCCGCATCGATCTTGAGGTGCTGGCCAATGTGGGTGCCGACATTACCCAGCATGTTCGCAGCGGTGGTCGAGTCGTTCTCGTTACTTCGGGCGCAATCACGGCCGGTTGGGCAGCCGTTGGTCGTGGAGCCGCACGTCCCACCGACGCCCAGACGCTTCAGGCCGTTTCGGCCGTGGGCCAACCACTTTTGATGGATGCCTGGCGCGTGGTCTTCGCCGAGCACGACCTGCCAGTGGGCCAGGTCTTGTTGGCTCCCCATGACTTTGCCGATCGTTCGCAGTACCTCCACGCCCGCGGAACGATTGAAGCGCTGTGGGGTCTCGGCATCGTGCCCATCGTGAATGAAAACGATGCGGTGGCCGATGAAGAAATTCGCTACGGCGATAACGACCGTCTCGCCGCACTGGTGGCCAATTTGGTGGGGGCTACCCGGCTCATCTTGTTGACCGATACGCCCGGACTTTTGACGGGTGACCCCCGTTTAGACCCCACCGCTACGTTGATTGCCGAAGTGCAGACACTCGATGATGAAATAACGTCGGCCGCCTCGGGCTCAACTTCCGGTGTTGGTTCCGGTGGCATGGCCTCCAAGGTGGCCGCCGCCCGGATGGCGCAATGGTCTGGGGTTACGACGGTGATTGCCCCAGCCCGCGAGGATCGAGTAGTCGAGCGTGTGCTGAATGAAGAAGTCGGCCTCGGGACCATCGTGCGACCACGGAGTGAACGGCTCTCGGCTCGCAAGGCCTGGATTGCCTTCGCCCTGCCCACCAAGGGATCGCTCGTTGTAAATCAGGGGGCCGCCGATGCTCTCGAGCGTGACGGCCGGAGCCTGCTCGCCGTAGGGGTTGTTCGCACTACGGGGCAGTTCAACGCCGGTGAAGCGGTGGAACTGTACTCCGAGGAAGGACGACTTATCGCTAAGGGCGTCGTTCGCGTGAGTCACGATGCGTTGGGTGAAGCCGACGTCGTCGTACATCGAGATGAACTGGTTGTGCTGGTTTAGGGCGCAGTCGACCTTGGCTACGCTAAAACAATGACCCTGGTATCACTTCACGCCCAAGCGAACGATGTTCGCGCGGCCGCAAGAGTTATGGCCACCACCGATGATCAAGTTCGTCGAGACGTCATCACAACGGTCGCCAATCGCCTAGCCCACCGGGTCGAAGCCATCTTGGCCATTAATGCCGCAGAAGTGGCCGCCTACGACGGAGAGGCCGCCGGCCTCGATCGCCTCACGCTGACGGAAGCTCGCCTTGATGGCATCGTGACGGCCCTGCGTGCCATCGCGGAATTGGACGACCCGCTCGGGGAGGTTGTGGAGACCGGGCGCCGACCGAACGGACTCGAAGTCTCACGGGTTCGCGTACCGCTCGGCGTGGTCGGCGTTATCTACGAGAACCGCCCCAACGTAACGATGGACGTGGCGGCCCTGTGTCTGCGGTCCGGCAACGCCGCCTTCTTGCGAGGCTCCTCAACGGCCCAGCAGACCAACTTGGCCCTCGTGAGTCTCTGGCACGAAGTCCTGAGTGAGTTCGCACTGCCGACTGCCTCGGTCTCGCTAGTCGCTG
>JBAXMO010000019.1:0-15907 GCA_037134255.1 Actinomycetes bacterium
GCAACTCCGCGATTGATTGCCGGACTCTGGGGCGGCGTCAGTACCAACATTCAGTACTTCGTCTACGGCGCCCTCTTAATGGGATTTGGTTTCAGCTTTCCACTCACGGTGAGTTTGATTCTGCTGGGGAACCTTTCCTACTTTCTCTTAGCGGTCGCGTCACTCCAGGGACCCGTCGCCGGCACCACGACCTTCACGATTGCGCGCGCACCATTTGGTGTTCGTGGCGCACGACCTATGGCATTTTTCAACTGGATCACTCAGCTGGGTTTTGAGACCGAGGGTTTGATTTTGATTGTGGGAGGCGCAGTCACGCTCTCCGAACTCTTTGGGGTGCACCCGACGTCACTGATGAAAATCGGTTACATCATTGTGGCGACTTCCGTCATGGTGGTCCTGCCTTATCTCGGGCACGCCACAATGGTGCGGGTTCTTCGCAAACTCATCGTTCCATTTGTGTTGGTCTACGGAATGCTGCTGATATTCACCGCGGGCCATTGGCACCTCGACTACACCCCTGCGATCACGGGCTTTAACTGGCAGGCCTATTCGGCCGCCCTGGCCTTCTCCTTCACACTGGCGGGACTCAGTTGGACGGAAAACGGTAATGACTACACCAGGTATCTCCCCCGTACGACATCCAAGGCTTCCCTAATCCGGTGGATCTTCACCGCTACCGCACTACCCCAGATCTCAACCATGCTCGTCGGAGCCACCGCCTTTACGGCCTTCGGCTCCTCTGCGATTTGGAACAGCGTTAACCCATTCGATGCGTTCTTAACGACGCAACAGTCGATTGTGCCTCAATGGTTCGTGGTGGTCTTCCTGGTTATGGCCCTCGTGCAACTCTTCGGCATCAACGCCCTAGACCTCTATTCCTCGGGTGTTTCGCTCCAGGCGCTGGGGCTCCGCCTCCAGCGATACCAAGCAGTTCTCATCGATGGCGTTATCGCTGGGCTGCTCACCATTTGGGTCACCTTCGGTTCGACGTTCTCGCTCTTCATGAAGGAGTTCGTCGGCGTAGTGATTGTCTGGATTGCTCCGTGGTTTGGCGTCTTTATTACTGACTGGCTAGTACGAGGTCGTACGTATGACCCCGAAGCCCTCCAGGACTCGTCGAAGTCATCGCGGTACTACGGCAATGCCGGCTTCAACTGGAATGGTGTCGTCGCGTTCTTGGTGGGAGTCGTACTCGCCACCATTTCCTACTCCAAGGCTCCGCCACCAGTGAACTTCCCGTTTCACTGGATGACGCCCCTTTCTAATCACTTCGGCTCCGTCTACGACTCTGCACTTCACGGATGGTGGGGCGGGGCCGACTTCTCTATCCCCCTCGGCATTGGGGGCTCGGCCGCCGTGTACTGGCTGCTGGATCGTTGCACTCGCAACATCTCGAAGCAAACCAATCGCACGGCAGTCGCGCAGAGCGAGCCACCCATAATTTCGTAATCTGCTTCCGCCGCGGTCTGGGTAATCCCAACGGAGTAGCGATCCGCGTCACCACTACGGCATACTTACTAATGAGCACTGAGAACCGTACGCCACTGGATCGCGAACTCGCCAAGCAGATGTTGCGCACGGCCTACCAGGAGGCTGCCAATGGACTCAATGAGGGTGGCATCCCAATCGGCGCGGCGCTCTTTCATCGAGATGGCACCTTGCTGGGCGCCGGACACAACCGTCGGATACAAGAGGACGACGCTTCCGTTCACGCCGAGACGGACGCCTTCCGCAAGGCCGGTCGTCGACGGGACTATCCCGACTGTGTCATGGTGACCACGCTGTCACCGTGCTGGTACTGCTCGGGCCTTGTCTACCAATTCAATATTGGTGCCGTTGTCATTGGTGAGGCCGAGAACTTCTACGGGGGCCACGATTGGCTCATTGAAAAGGGTGTTGAGGTCATCGTCCTGGACGATCCCGAATGCACCGAGATTCTCAAGACGTTTATTCACGAGCACCCCGAAATCTGGCACGAGGACATTGGCCTCTAGCGATTAACGAGCGGGTGGCCCAAAGAGTCGATCCCCGGCGTCACCGAGTCCCGGGGTGATGTACCCCACGTCGTTCAAAATGGGATCGAGGGCCGCGGCGGCAATGCGCACATCGGGATGCGCGGCACTCACTACGTCAACGCCAGGTTGCGAAGCGATCAAGACGAGAGCCGTTATGTCGGCCGCACCGCGTGCCTTCAAGAGTTCGATAGCGGCGATCAGCGAACCACCAGTGGCCAACATCGGGTCACAGATCACCACGCTGACCCCATCGAGGCGGTCGGGCAGACCATCTAGGTAGAGATCTGGCTGCAACGTCTCTTCATTGCGACGAAGCCCCATGAGACAGACGCGGTGTCGTGGCAGGACGGCCTGAACGGCGGGGCTCATACCAAGGCCCGCGCGCAGAATAGGCACGATGAGGTATTCGCGCTCGACTCTCACGGCGGGGGCATTCTTCATCACCGGCGTATCAACGGTTGTCGGGACGACGGGCACCGTGCGAAATGCCTCGTAGGCGAGGTACCGGGTGATCTCGCTGGCCAGACGCAGAAAGTCCGCGTTGGGGGTTCGTTCGTCACGAAGCTGGCGGATGGCGTCGGCGATGAGCGGGTGGTCGACCACGAGTAATTGAGTCACGGTGCAACGATACGCCGGCGCGACAGTCTTCTCTCGAATCGCCGTAGCATCTCCCCGTATGAGCGCTGACCCGCACCCCACCTCCACTGAAATTGCCTACGCCTCGGCCGGAGAACTCCTCGACCGACTCGAAGAAGGCAGTCTCACCTCCGTGCAACTCGTCACAACGCTCCTGGAACGGATTGCGGCGATTGATGCACCGACCAGCCCGATCGCCCTTGGGGCGATCGCCGCCATCACCCATGATGCGCTTGCGGTGGCCGCCGAACGTGATGCCGAGCGGGCTCAGGGAACGATTCGCGGTCCGCTGCACGGCATTCCGGTCGTCATCAAGGACAACATCGAAGCACTCGGACTGCCTGGTGCAGCCGGTAGTACCGCGCTGCGCGACCGGGAATCACGTGATGCCCCTCTCGTTCAGCGCCTCCGGGACGCTGGCGCCATCGTTATGGCCTCGGCCAATCTCTCCGAGTGGGCCAACATGCGTTCTCCTCATTCCACTTCGGGCTGGTCGGCAACGGGGGGTCTTGTGGGCAACCCGTGGCGACTCGACCGGAGCGCTGGTGGTTCATCCAGTGGATCCGGCGCGGCCGTCGCTGCGGGGTTGACCCCGCTGGCCGTCGGCACTGAAACCGATGGTTCCATCATCTGCCCCGCCTCGCTGAACGGCGTTGTGGGTCTCAAGCCCACCGTGGGAGTTGTCTCGGCCGATTGCGTCGTGCCGATTAGCTCGAGCCAAGACACTCCCGGGCCTATGGCTCGCACCGTTACAGACGTCGCGCGCCTGTTCTCGGTCTTGAGTGGGCAGCCACTGCAGCACAATCAAGATAAGGAACTACGGTTCGTCGCTGCTTCGAATTGGCGTACCGGTCACACCGCAACCGATGAAGCCTTTGAGAAGCTTCTCCTCAACATGCGCTCAGCAGGCGAGTTAGTTATTGATCGTGAAATCGCCAGCCCCGGGGAGCAGGAGGGTGCCGACGAACTCACCGTACTCTTGGCCGAGCTGGGTGACGACTTGACGTCGTACCTCGCGGCTCGCCCCGGAGCCGGGGTGAAATCTCTCGTTGACGTCATCGCGTACGAGGATGCCAACGCCGAGATTGAACAGCCTCACTTCGGCCACGAATTCTTCACCATGGCCGTCGCTGCTGGTGGAAGAGCAACGAGTGACTATCAAGAAGCTCGGGCGCGCAATCTGGCTTGGGCTATCGACACCTGTCTGACTCCCGCGCTAGCCGACGCCGAGGTACTCCTCGCCCCGGCCTACGGACCGGCCTGGAAGAGCGACCTCACGATTAGTGGTCACGCGACAGCAATGTCGAGTGGATCAACGATGCCGGCCGCCGTGGCCGGGTGGCCTATTGCCTCGGTGCCGATTGGCTTAGTTGATGGCCTGCCCGTGGGGGTCACCATCCTGGGGCGAGCCCATGAGGAGTGGACCATCCTGGCGGCCGCACGACGCATTGAGGCTGTCGTAAGCGCCACCACGCAGTTGCCCCGAGCGTCATTTCATGCACCGCAACGGGGATAGTCAAGAGTCGCAAACTCCACTCACCGCTACGCTGAACGAATGATTAATCCTCGCCTGGAACCCATGTTTCACGCGAGCGCACCAAGCCCCACCTTCGAACATATCGGCGAGCCGCAGCGCTTCCCGGGGCCACGGGCCGAAATTTCCCGAGATCGCAATCTGGTTTGGTGGCGTCGCATCATGCCCGTCCTCAAAAGCCACCGAGTGACGTTCATTGGGGCCATTACCTTCAGCTTCGTCAGCCTCATCTTCCAAACACTCGTCCCGAAACTCTTGATGAGTGCCATCGACCGTTTAACTCCCGGGCACCATCAACCGATTCACGGCATTGTGGTCGCAGTACTCATCATCGGACTGCTGGCCGGCGTGGCGGGCTATCTCTCACGACGATTCCTCTTTACCACGGCCTACAACGTCGAATCAGACCTCCGCAATTTGATGTACGAGCACCTGACGTGGCTCTCCTTTGGCTTCTATGACCGCGTACAGAGTGGGCAACTCATCAGTCGGGCCAACAGCGATATTCGCTCGGTGCAGATGTACTTCACTTTTGCGCCCCAGATCATTGTGCAGTGCGGTATCGGCGTCATTGCTTTCGGCTTCATGCTCTCCATCAATGTGACCCTGGCTCTCATTGCCATGATCACGATGCCCATCATGTACGTCGTCGGTATCAAGATGCGTCAAGTGATGTTTCCAATTTCTTGGATCATCCAAGCGCGACTGGCCGACGTCGCCGCCATCGTCGACGAGAACATCAATGGTGTTCGAGTCGTGAAATCATTTGCTCAAGAGGCCGGTGAAATTAATCGCCTCGCCGACGCCTCGGAAAAAGTCGCCTGGGCCTATACCAAGGACGCCGATATTCGCGGTCAGTGGGCTCCATGGGTCCAAAATCTTCCACAATTGGGTCTGGCCCTTGTCTTGTTCTTCGGGGGCTGGATGGTCACACTGGGCCATGCGCCAATCGGAGCCATTGTCGCTTTCAACGCCTACCTCTTGATGCTGCAAGCGCCATTCATGATGTTGGGTCAACTCGTGATGATGGGTCAGCGGGCTCGAGCTAGTGCCGAACGTATTTTCGAGATCCTCGACGAGCAGCCGGACATTACCGAGCGTCCGGGCTCAATCGATCTCCTAAACGTTCAAGGTGAAGTTGTCTTTAATCACGTTCGCTTCGGCTACGCCGAGGGATCTGACATATTGCACGACTTCCATGCGACCATCAAGGCTGGCGAGTCGGTAGCGCTCGTCGGCCGCACGGGTTCCGGGAAGTCCACCGTGGCACGCTTGGTGGCCCGTTTCTATGACATCCGTGACGGCTCCATCAAGATCGACGGCCACGATGTTCGTGACGTAACGTTGCCTAGCTTGCGAGCGAACGTGGGTCTCGTACTCGACGAGCCATTCCTCTTTTCCGTTTCGATTCGCGAAAATATTGCCTACGGCCGCGCCGATGCCAATCTCGATGAGATCATGAGTGCCGCTAAGGCCGCCAATGCCCATGAGTTCATTGAGCAACTCCCCGAGGGATACGACACGGTGGTCGGCGAGCGTGGTTACACCCTGTCTGGCGGACAGCGACAGCGCATCGCCATCGCACGAACACTGCTCGTCAACCCACCCATTCTCATCCTCGACGACGCCACCAGCGCCATCGACGTGCACGTGGAAGCTGAAATCCACGACGCCCTCGAATCGCTGCTGGAACACCGGACGACACTGGTGATCGCCCACCGAATTTCAACGATCGCACTCGCCGACCGGGTCATCCTGCTCGAAGAGGGCCGAGTGGTCGCTGAAGGTACCCACGAGGAGCTCCTAGCCACCGTGCCCCTCTACGCCGAAGTACTAGCCCAGACAACTTCGGAGAGCCTCTAATGGCGTGGGGCGGCGGCTGGGGCGGCGGTCCGGGAATGGGCGGCCAGCACCCAGGCGCTACCGGTGGTACGGGGCTTCCCTTCGGCGGAATCCCCCAGGAACTCATGGATGGCGTGAAGAAAATCGTCGCCGACGAACCAACACATCCCTCCGCCAATCTCACCTTTCAACAACTCCCGAGCGATGCCGAGTCACGCCGATTGACCCTCGGTCGCATGGTCCGCTCGCACACCGGCCTCTTCGCCTTTGCGTCATTGCTCGTGGTGCTGATCTCAGTGACCTCCCAGGCTGGTCCGGCCCTCGTGGGCTACGCCATTGACCACGGCATGCAACCGCGGCACCACTCCATGAGCGTGATAGTCACCTGTTCATTGGCCTACCTCGGCGCCGCATTGATTTCCTCACTCTTTCAACGCTGGCAAGCCTCAGTATCGGGCCGCTTGGCCTCACGCGTGATGTACGACTTGCGCATCAAAGTCTTTACTCATTTTCAGCGACTCAGCTTGGACTTCTTCACCGAAGAAAAAGCCGGCGTCTTAATGAGTCGCATGACGAGCGATATCGAGAACCTCCAGCAGCTCCTCCAAGACGGCCTGGCCCAGTTCGCCATGCAGGGCCTGACCATGATTATCATCACCATCGCCCTCTTCTCGACCAACGTTGTCTTGGCCACCTGGACTGTGCTGCTCGTAATACCGGCGCTCGTGATACTCACTATCTGGTTCCACACCAGCAGTGAGAAGGGATACCTGCGCGCCCGCGACGCTATCGCCAACGTGTTAGCTGATCTCTCCGAATCGCTCTACGGCATTCGGGTCGTCACGGCCAACAATCGCCAGCGACACAACATCATTCATCACCGCAACGTTGTCGGTGAGTACCGCAATGCCAACATGTTCACCGGACAGATCATGAGTGTCTACGGACCAGTGACAATCATGGTGGGCATTTTGAGCCAAGCATTGTTGCTGGGCATCGGGGGTCAGATGGTGCTTCGAGGCGAACTCTCGCTCGGTGGTCTCACTTTGTTCATCTTGTACTTAAACCGGTTCTTCCAGCCCATCCAGCTTCTCGTCCAGCAGTACAACCTCCTGCAACAGGGACGGTCTTCAATCATTCGCTTACGCGAATTATTGGAGACCTCCCCTTCAGTTAATGAAGTGCCCAACGCCGTGACGTTGCCCCCTATCACGGGCCGACTCACCTTTGAAGACGTCTCCTTTGGCTACATTCCCGGGCGTCCAGTGTTGGAGCACGTCAACCTCGAGATTGCCCCCGGCGAAAGCGTCGCGTTCGTAGGGCCAACCGGTGCGGGCAAGTCGACTCTGGCCAAGCTCGCGACACGCTTTTACGACCCCACCGGGGGTCGGGTTCTCGTGGACGGGGTTGACCTCACGACAGTCACCATGCACTCTCTGCGCAGCCAGTTAGGGGTTGTCCCCCAAGAGCCTTTCCTCTTCTCCGGCACCATTCGAGTCAATCTCCGCTTCGGTCGGCCCGAAGCCACCGACGCGGACATCGACGAGGCCGTCGATGTCGTGGGCCTGCGTGACTTGATTGATCGCCTCCCCAATGGGCTCGACACCGTGGTCCACGAACGAGGTCAGACCCTGTCGGCCGGTGAGCGTCAGCTTCTCGCTCTCGCCCGGGCCTTCCTCGCACGCCCCCGCGTCTTAGTGCTCGACGAAGCAACATCATCACTGGACCTTCGAAGCGAAACGATTATTGAACGAGCGCTCGACCGGATGCTCGAAGGTCGTACGGCAATCTTGATTGCCCACCGCCTCACGACGGCCCAGCGGGCCGATCGCATCGTCGTCGTCGACCAGGGTGGCATCGTTGAAGTAGGCAGCCACGATGAGCTCGTTCGAGCCCGAGGGGCCTACGCGGGAATGTACGAAGCGTGGATTGCGTCCGGTGGACGCGATACTTCGCTCTAAGCCAAATCGGCGACGGCCACAATCTCGGCGGCCACAACACCCCACACTGGCTCCGGCAAGCTGTGACCCATTCCGGGATACACCACGTGTTTGGCGTGCGGAATCGCCGCAGCAGTCGCCTCGCCACCCGATGGGGTCACCAAAGGGTCCTCGTCACCGTGCAGAACCAAGACCGGCACCGTGAGCTTGCTCAGAGCTGGTCGGCGATCCGGTGATCCGACGACGGCACAGAGGTGGCGGAGAACGCCAATGGGATTACGCCCACGGTTCATCGCGGTGATGGCCTGCTCGCGCACCCACGCTTCGTCAAGGGGATGGGCCGAGCCGTTGGTCAGTTGCCAATTCTCAATCTCTTCGGCCAGGAATTCTTCGAGGTCTTGACTGCGTGGTCGGGTCAGCATGGCCAGGCATTCGGGAGTCGATGTGCCGACTTCGAGTGGTGCGGGCGTCGACATAATCGACGTGAGCGAGAGCGTCAGTTCCGGGAAGTTGATGGCGAACTGCTGGGCAATCATCCCGCCCATCGAGACGCCGACGACGTGCTGTGCACCGAGACCGAGTGTCCTGACTAGTTCAGCTCCGTCGGCCGCCATGTCGGCAATGAGATAGGGCGCTTCGGCCTGCCCAAACAAGATGGCGGCTGAATCTGGTTCCCCCAGTTCATCCAAGTGGGTCGAAAGGCCAACGTCGCGATTGTCGTAAGTGGTCACGAAGAAGCCAGCTGCGACCAAGGTGTCAAGGAAGCCTTGGGGCCAGCTCGTCATGTGGGCACCGAGGCCACATATCAAGAGGAGTGGGCGACCCGAGGGCACACCAAACTGCTCGTAGTAGATCTCAATTCCGTTCGCGGCAACTTTTGGCATGGCGACTCCCCTCGTGCGCCTCAACTCTAGAAGGTCGAAACGCAAAAGGCGGCGCCGGTTGCCCGACGCCGCCATGCATACTTCGTTCCTTACATCATTTCCTTAACCATGCCGATGAGATCAGCGTTGGTTTGGTCACCCTGAGGCAGAGGGTAGATGTCGAGGTGGGTGACGCCCGCTTCCTTGAAGGCGGCCACGCGCTCGGCAACGTAACTCTTTGGACCACAGAGCGTGGTGAGTTCGCAGAACTCCTGAGGGACGGCCGCTTCGGCCTCCTTCTTCTTACCCGAGAGGTAGAGATCCTGAATGATGGTGGCTTCCTTCTCGTAGCCGTACCGCACAGCGAGGTCGTTGTAGAAGTTGCGACCCTTGGCGCCCATGCCACCCACGTAGAGGGCAATCTGCGAACGCTGAAGTTCACGGAGCTTGACAATCTCTTCGCCTTCACCAATGGCCAAGATGCCACCGGCCTTGGTCATGAGCGGTCCCAGATTTGGGTCACGCTTGGCTTCACCGGCGGCGAGGGCATCGCCCCATACGTCCTTAGCCCGCTCGGGAATGTACATGATGGGAATCCAACCGTTGGCCATCTCCGCCGTCATTTCTACGTTCTTGTCACCAAGCGAGGCAACCCAGATTGGGATTTCGCTCCGGACGGGGTGGGCAATAATTTTGAGGGCCTTACCGAGACCTGAGCCACCCTTCTCCTTAGAGAGCGGCATGTCGTAGTACTTCCCGTGGTACTCGAGGGGCTTTTCGCGCTTCCACACTTCACGGCAGATTTCGATGGTCTCGCGCGTCTTGCCGAGGGGGTAGGTGAACGGAACACCATGGAAACCCTCGATCACCTGCGGATTGGAGGCACCAATACCGAGACTGAAACGTCCATCGGACAATGCGTCGAGACCAGCGGCGGTCATCGCCATCAACGTGGGGGTACGAGAACCAATCTGCAAAATCGCCGAGCCGATTTCGACCTTCTCGGTCAACGCGGCAAGGTAACCCATCAGCGATGGACCGTCGAAGCCGTACGCTTCAGCGACCCAGACGATGTCGAGGCCTGCCTTTTCCATTTCGATAACGTTTTGTGCTGCTTCTTTGAAGCCACCGCTGTATGCGAGTTGAGTTGAGAGTTTCATGATTCCTCCTTGGGACTTCAGGAAACTCTAGTGTCCGTCAACAACCATTCGGTACCTACTTTTCTAGGCACTGCGACCATAGTTACTAGGCAATCGCGCAGCGATTAGGACCGAGTTCCATTTCACCGATTTCTTCGGGACTCAAGGTGGAATCCCCAATGTTGAACTTGACGATTTCGACGTAATTCGGAGGTCGATCCTTGACGTGCGTCATGGCCCAGTTAACGAAATCTTCTTCGGAATAAGCCAGGGCCGGCAACACGGGGCGTAGGTCGCCTAAACGTGCGGTCACGAGCTCGCCAAAGTGCACCGGCACCGCGTCACCCCAGTGGGCCGGCAAAATCAAGATGTCGTCGGGCAGCGGCAGCACTCGTTGGTGGAGCGTGTTGTACAGCGCGTGGGCGAACTCTTCGGCCTGATCGGCCAGATCGGGTCGGCCCACGCTTTCAAGGAACAGCGTGTCTCCCGTAAAGAGGGCTGCGTCACCGAGGCGATAGACGGTGGAGCCTTGAGTGTGGCCCGGCGCGCTCACCGCTTCAACGGTCAAGTGCACGTTGTGTTCGAGTTCGACTGAGAGGCCATCGGTGAGCGGGGTGGAGTTGTAGTGAAACGTGTCGGCGGGATTGAGAATCAACGCGGCACCAGTTGCGGCTGCCAGCGCACGACCGCCACTGACGTGGTCCGCGTGCAGGTGAGTATCAAAGACATGGGTGATACGAAAACCATGTTTCGCCGCGAGTTTGACATACCGATCGATATCCATAGATGGATCAATAACGGCCGCTTCGCTGCCGGCACCGACGAGATAACTCAAGCAGCCCTTACCTCGACGACGAAACTGAACCACTGTGGCCCCGGCGATTGCGACCTCTACCGAGTCGTAGGTCGTCGCCCACGCCGCCATGCCACCGTCCATTACTGCAGCGTCAATGCCGTGGGTCGCGAGTAGTTCAGCACCAGCCTGGGCCCGCGCACCTTTGGCACAAATGACAAGAATTGCTTGGTCACTTGGCATCTCGCTGAGGCGGGATTCGAGGGTCCCCAGAGGAATGTTCACCGCGTTGGGAATCGCCCATTCAGCGAATTCGTCGGGCTCACGAACGTCGAGCAGAAATGGCGCCTCGGCGGTACCGAAGAGTGAAAGAAGTGATTCGGCGGTTATCACTTCAGGCATGCTCACAGCCTCACCCTAGGACCAAACTCAGGAAACGCTGATCCTCAATCACTAGCCGCGAGGTGGGATTTATGCGCCGAGTAAGCGCTCGGTCATTTCCCAAACGTCGCCGGCGTGTGATGCATCGAGGGCGTACGGCATAACGCCGATGAAGGGCATGGCGGTATCCATCGGGCCGGCTTCTTGACAATTCTCAAGATAGAGACCACCGATGTTCTCCAGTTCAATTCCCGTGGCCGCCCACGTCGATGTTGATGCGCCCTGGGCGACACTCTTAAACATTGAATTGGGATTGCCATCATCATCAATGAATCCTGCGGCCCGCTGCTCTTCAATTGGCATGTGCTTTTGTAGGCCAGTCATGATCCCACCAGGCATCACGGCATTGGCATAAATACCGTCTTGGGCATAACGCTTAGTGAGCTCAACGGCGAAGAGCGCGTTAGCTGTTTTGGACTGTCCGTAGGAGGCCCACTTGTCGTAAGGACGGTGGAGGAAGTTCGGATCCGCTAGATCAACATCACTTCGGCGGTGAGCACTTGAAGAGAGTGCGACAACTCGCGCGCCGCCACTAGCTCGTAGTGCCGGCAGTAGGCCCTGAGTCAAGAGAAAGTGCCCAAGATGATTCGTTCCGAACTGCAGCTCAAAGCCCTGCTTCGTCACCCCTTGGGGCGTGGCCATGACACCGGCGTTGTTCACAAGAATATGGAGAGGCTGACCACTTTCGATATACGAAGCGCTCGCCGCACGAACAGATTCGAGGTCCGCGAGGTCCATTGCAATGAGCGTCACCTTTGAGGCGAGCGCCGCTCCCAACGTGGCCAGCAGGCTCTCACCTTGGCTGGGAGTACGCAGCGTTACGCACACCCCGGCGCCAGCGGTAGCGAGTGCTCGAACCGTCTCGACGCCAATGCCCGATCCGCCACCGGTCACGAAAGCATTACGGCCAGTGAGATCAACACCAGCAACCACTTCGAGGGCCGTTGAGTGGTAACCCAATTGAGAAGTAATAGGCACGGGACTCCTGTCGCGTTTGAACACGATGACTTTACCCACCACGCTTTGACCCGGGACCCTCGAAGTGGAAGTTCCGCGACCTGTCGTGACGGCCCCCGGGCTTTCTGGCTCTGCAGGAATGTACGTAGCATTGCGTCGTGGAGCCTTACAAAATTCTTCTGTACTACCGCTTCACGCCACTGACTGACCCTGAGGCCATTCGCCTATGGCAGTGGACCCTCTGCGACAGCCTTGGCCTCAAGGGGCGGATCATTATCTCCAAGGACGGAATCAACGGAACCGTTGGCGGACCACTCAGCGCCGTGAAGAAGTACATCCGCGCCACTAAAGAGTGGCCGGGCTTTAAGGACACCGACTTTAAATGGTCCGAAGGTACCGGGGATGATTTTCCTCGTCTCGCGGTTCGCGTTCGGGACGAGCTGGTTTCCTTCGGTGCGCCGCAGGATCTCCACGTTGATGAGTCGGGTGTAGTTAATGGAGGCCCACACCTCTCCCCCGCTCAAGTCAACGAGCTCGTAGAGGCTCGAGGTGACGATGTGGTCTTTTTCGACGGTCGTAATGCCTTCGAGGCCGAGATTGGTCGGTTCCGGAATGCCATTGTGCCCGATGTCGAAACGACCCATGACTTCGTCAAAGTTTTAGAGAGCGGCGCCTACGACCATCTCAAGGACAAACCGATCGTGACCTACTGCACTGGTGGTGTTCGTTGTGAGGTTCTGAGTTCCCTGATGCTGCAACGAGGATTCCGGGAGGTCTACCAAGTGGAGGGCGGCATCGTGCGCTACGGCGAGGCTTTCGGAAACGAGGGACTCTGGGAGGGTTCCCTCTTTATTTTCGACGGACGGATGAACCAGGAGTTCGGTCCAAACACCAAAATCATTAGTTCGTGTGAGCGTTGCGAGACCCCGACAACCCAGTATTACAACTGCGCCAACTTGGCCTGTCGACAACTCATACTGCTTTGCGACACCTGCAGCACGTTGAATGGTTCAACCAACTGCCAAGAACAGCACCACGGCGCGCGGTACCGATCCAAGCTTTAGCTGCCGGCTCCCGACGAAACAATCAAGGTACCGAGACACATTTCGTCGCTTGACCCGTCGCCCCACGTGATGTAGCGCGGTGGCAACTTCTTAGTCTGCGGGTTCAACTTGCGAAGTGCAGGTGAGTATGTGCAGGTCAACTTGACGTAATCGCCCTGGGTCATGGTGACCGGATTCGCGAGCGTGTAGCCGAACTGATTGTCGAAGTTGTAGGAAGGCACCACCAGCAGGGTCTGAGTATTGGCCGGGGCGCACGTGGCGTCTTGATGACAGAGCACCACCGTAAAGGCTTTGCCGAGCATGTGCATGTGGGGCCAAATCTTGTGAACCGTCACTGGAGTATTTTCCCCAAAGGGCCATGTGCAGGTTGCCGACGTGGCGTTGGGAGAAGAACTATTGGCAGGCAAGTTGCCGTGGTTGCATATCCACTCAAGCGATTGGGAGAAGCCTCGAGCGTCGTAGCCAAATCGCTTTGCTAAATCTGCCAACGATGCGGCGTGGTTGCATAATGGATACTTCTTCACATCGTCATAGGGCGCGACACAGGGCAGGGCAGGTGCGGCGACATACTGGCGCATGGTGAGTGGAACGCGACTTGAGGTTGACGTATTTTCGGACCAGACATTGAGCTTCGACGTCACGGCCTTCTTGCCAGCGAGTGAGTTGTAGTGAATCTGAAGAACAATCAATGATCCAGCAGGCACTGAAATTCCGTAACCGGCCTCCATGGTGTCAGCACCGTGACCGGGCGACCAACCGTAGAGCCACGGAAGCGCTGAGAGTCCACCCATGGACGTTGCGCCGAGTGGTGAAGAGAAGCACGACCAACCCTTTTTACCCGTGGGGTCAAGAGCCTTGACTTGAGCCACCACCGAGGGGGTTGCGATGTAGGCGATTGCGTGGTGGAGCTCTTTCTTGTTCGTTTGCGCTTTAGAGGTATCGGCGATGAACTCTGACGCGGTCGTCATTTGATTGGTTGCGAAGTGAGGGTCGATCCAGGTGCAGCGGTATTCGTCATTGGCATCTTTAGGGGGCGTCGGTGCGTGTGTGACCGAGGCCGCAACATTTGGAGTCGTGGTGACGTGCGGCACCATGGCTGATTGGGCGTTCGGAGTTCGTGCCAGGCCCATAACCATCAAGCTGGCCGTCAAGAGAATTGCGACAATAGAGTTCTTCTTCATGACCTAAAGATAACGGACGAAGCCCAAATTCGGGTAGTCAACACAGATTCACTGTGGCCCCGCCTATTGCGGGGCCACAGTGATGCCGTTATTCGCCTTCGTTGAGGATTTTGTGGACCAAAGCGGCCGAAACCCCACCAACGAGTGGTGCAAGACTGAATAGCCATACTTGACTCAGGGCCGCACCACCAACAATCAGGGCTGGGCCGAATGATCGCGCTGGATTCACAGGTGTTCTCGTTACCGAGATACCAAAAAAGTGGACAACGGTCAAGGTGAGGACGATAATCAGTCCACCGACGGCCGTGGGGCCTGATCGCTAGTTACTGCCAACATGACTCACACGAAGAGTGCTGTCAGGGGTAGTTCAGCGAGAAATGCACCCATCGCGAAGATCCGAATCATTGAGCGCGCCACGGAAACCAACCGAGAGAAATCCGTGGGTAGCTGAGTCCGAATGAGACTGCCGGCTTCGAACTTGCCCTATCTTTAGAGACAGTCGTTAAGGGTCTAAGGGGACTATGGAACTCAAGTTAATTACTGCCATCATCAAACCATTCAAGATTGATGACGTGAAGGCCGGACTGAAAGCCGTGGGAGTTGACGGGTTAACAGTTACCGAAGTGCACGGCTTTGGACGCCAACGCGGACACACCGAGGTCTACCGCGGCGCCGAATACGAGATTGATTTTGTTCCCAAGCTGAAACTCGAAATCATCACGAACGCAAATCAAGTTGATGAAATCGTCAATGCCCTTGTCGCCAGCGCGGCCACCGGTTCAATCGGTGATGGAAAGATTTGGGTCTCACCGCTCGAAATGGTTGTCCGAGTTCGTACCGATGAGCGCGGCTCTGACGCGATTTAGGACTGATGACTATGAATTCAACTGACACTCTCTGGGTCATTCTCAGTGCGGCACTCGTCCTCTTTATGACTCCCGGGCTCGCCCTGTTTTACGGCGGAATGGTCCGCAGTAAGAACGTCCTCGCAATCATGATGAACAGCCTCGCCGCCATGGCGGTCGTCACCGTCCTCTGGGTCGCTGTCGCCGGGTCGCTCGCCTTTGGTAACGACGTTGGCGGGGGGCTGCTTGGCGACTTCTCTCTGGCCGGGCTGGCTCACATACCTTCGTCGCTTCCCGGTCTTTCCGGCGTTCACGCATCATCCCTGTCGGTGCTGACTTATCAGATGATGTTCGCCATCATCACGGCCGCGCTAATCAGCGGCGGCACGACTGATCGCATCAAGTTCTCTTCCTTTGTCGTACTGATTGCCGTTTGGACTGTGGCCGTCTACGCCCCACTGGCCCACTGGGTCTTCAGCCCGACTGGCTGGCTGGCCCATCGTGGAGTGTTGGACTTTGCCGGTGGCACGGTCGTAGAAATCAACTCGGGTTTTTCCACGCTCGCCGTCGTTTTGGTCCTCGGCCCTCGCAAGGGATGGCCCCGTGACTCCATGACTCCCCACTCCGTGCCTCTCAGCCTTTTGGGTCTCGGTATTT
>JBAXMO010000020.1:0-15847 GCA_037134255.1 Actinomycetes bacterium
CGGCACCGGTGATCATGTTCTTGACGTAGTCAGCGTGACCAGGCATGTCGACGTGTGCGTAGTGACGGTTCGGGGTCTCGTACTCAACGTGAGCGATCGAGATGGTGATACCGCGCTGACGCTCTTCGGGAGCCTTGTCAATCTGGTCGAATGGGGTGAATGCACTGCCGGGAACACGGTCTGAAAGGACCTTGGTGATCGCAGCGGTAAGAGTGGTCTTACCGTGGTCAATGTGGCCCATGGTGCCGATGTTTACGTGCGGCTTGGTGCGCTCGAACTTTGCCTTTGCCATTGTCGGGGATTACTTTCTCTTGAGGCTTCTCCGTTTGAAGAAGCTGTTTTCTTACGGCCCTCCCCGACTACGGTTTGGACCAATGGTGCTAGTTGCCTAGCTTCTTACGCTCCAGTGGCCTTCGCTACGATCTCTTTCGCGATCGACTCAGGTACTTCAGCGTACGAATGGAATTGCATCGTGTACGTCGCGCGCCCTTGGGTGCGTGAACGTAGGTCAGTAGCGTAGCCGAACATGTCGGCCAAGGGAACTTGAGCCCGGATTGCCTGGCTGTTTCCCTTTTGTTCCATGCCCTCTACACGTCCGCGGCGACTGGAAAGGTCGCCGATGACGTCACCCATGTAGTCCTCGGGTGTCACGACTTCAACGGCCATTACGGGCTCTAGGAGCACGGGGCTGGCCAGACGGGCGGCCTTCTTCACGCACATTGAACCGGCGATTTTGAAGGCCATTTCGGAGGAGTCAACGTCGTGGTAGCTACCAAACGTCAGGCGGACGCGGACGTCCACCATGGGGTAACCGGCCAAAACACCAGAAGTAAGGGCTTCTTGGATGCCCTGGTTGACGGGCTGGATGTATTCCTTCGGAATCACACCACCGCTGATTTCGTCACAGAATTCATAGCCACCACCGGGACCGGTCGGTTCGAACGTGATAACCACGTGACCGTACTGGCCCTTACCACCGGACTGGCGAACGTACTTCTCTTCGACCTTTTCGACCGTCTTACGGATCGTTTCGCGGTAGGCCACCTGGGGCTTACCGACGTTGGCGTCCACTGCGAATTCACGCAACATACGGTCCACGAGGACTTCGAGGTGCAATTCACCCATTCCGGAGATAACGGTCTGACCGGTCTCTTCGTCGGTACGGACGCGGAATGTGGGGTCTTCTTCGGACAGCGAGTAGAGCGCCTTGGACAGTTTCTCCTGGTCAGCCTTGGTCTTAGGCTCAACGGCCACGTGGATGACGGGCTCGGGGAACTCAAGGGTTTCTAGCTGAATTGGCTTGTCCATGTCCGACAGGGTGTCACCAGTGGTGACCTGCTTGAGACCTACGGCGGCGACAATGTCACCGGTGCGGATCGTGTCGCGGTCTTCACGGTTGTTGGCGTGCATCTGCAGCAAACGGCCGAGGCGCTCCTTCTTGGAGCCCTTCGTCGTGTTGATAACGGTGTCACCCTTGTGCAGGGTGCCCGAGTAGACGCGGAGGTAGGTCAACTTACCGACGTAGGGGTCGGTCATGATCTTGAAGGCCAGAGCCGAGAAGGGCTCGGAGTCGTCCGCGCGGCGTTCCACAACCTCTTCCTTGCCAGGCTTGGTGCCCTGGGTTGGTGGGAGGTCGAGGGGGCTGGGGAGGAAGTCCACTACGGCATCGAGCATGGGCTGCACACCCTTGTTCTTGAAGGCGGTGCCGTTCAAGATTGGGACGCAGTGACCGTTCAACGTACCGATACGCAGGGCGCGACGAATGTCAGCCGTGGTGGGTACTTCGTCGCCGAGCATCATTTCCATGAGCTCGTCGTCGAACGTAGTCAAAATGTCCAGCAAGATGGCGTGGTACTGCTCGGCCTGCTCTTGGTACTCGGCGGGGATTTCGATTACTTCAACGACTTCGCCCTTGTCGTCGTGGTGAATGGTGGCCGTCATCGAGCAGATGTCGATGATGCCCTTGTACTCACTCTCAGCGCCAATCGGCAGCTGGATAACGGCGGGGGTGCAGTCGAGACGGTCCTTGATCATGTCGACGCAACGGAAGAAGTCGGCACCGACTCGGTCCATCTTGTTGACGAAACAGATGCGAGGAACGTTGTACTTATTGGCTTGGCGCCACACTGTCTCGGTCTGAGGCTCAACACCGGCCACGGCGTCAAAGACGGCGACGGCGCCGTCCAGCACGCGCAGTGAACGCTCTACTTCAACGGTGAAGTCAACGTGTCCGGGGGTGTCGATGATGTTGATCTGGTGGCCGTTCCACTCACACGTGGTAGCGGCCGAGGTGATGGTGATACCGCGCTCTTGCTCCTGGACCATCCAGTCCATGGTGGCGGCGCCTTCGTGCACTTCACCGATTTTGTAGTTCTTTCCGGTGTAGAACAAAATGCGCTCAGTCGTCGTCGTCTTACCGGCGTCGATGTGGGCCATAATGCCAATATTGCGGACATTTTCGAGTGCAATTACGCGGTCAGTCATGACGATGTATTCCTAATTACCAGCGGTAGTGGGCGAAAGCCTTGTTGGACTCTGCCATCTTTTGAATGTCATCCTTGCGCTTCACAGCGGCACCAATGCCGTTGCTGGCGTCAATAATTTCGTTAGCGAGACGCTCGGCCATGGTCCGCTCACGGCGGGACTTGGCGTAGTCAGTGAGCCAACGGATCGCCAACGTCGTAGCGCGACGGGGACGAACTTCTACAGGCACCTGGTAGGTCGAACCACCAACGCGGCGGCTGCGGACTTCGAGCTCGGGACGGACGTTTTCGAGGGCGCGCTTGAGGGCGGCGACGGGGTCGGCGCCAGTCTTCTGCTCCACCATTTCAAGTGCGGTGTAGACGATGTTTTCGGCCAGCGTGCGCTTGCCACGCTCCAGAATCTTGTTAGTGATCTGTGTTACGAGAATCGACTTGTAAATCGGGTCAGCCGGTACTTCACGGCGAGGTGCGGGACCTGAACGAGGCATTAGGCCTTCTCCTTCTTAGCTCCGTAGCGACTACGGGCCTGCTTGCGGTCACGAACACCAGAGGTGTCGAGCGCGCCGCGGATGATCTTGTAGCGAACACCAGGAAGGTCCTTCACACGGCCACCACGGACGAGCACAATGGAGTGCTCTTGGAGGTTGTGTCCCACACCGGGGATGTAGGCGGTGACTTCGACACCCGAGGTCAGACGGACACGGGCCACCTTACGGAGGGCCGAGTTAGGCTTTTTCGGCGTCACGGTGTGCACACGAGTGCACACGCCGCGGCGCTGTGGCGAGCCCTTGAGGGCTGGCGTCTTGGTCTTACTGGTCTTTTCCTGCCGGCCCTTGCGGACTAGCTGTGCGATGGTGGGCACGCGGAACCTCTTCTGTTCAAAATCTCGTGTCGGTTGTTACACCTACCGACACACGGACTGGTTATCCTACGACAAATTGGTGCTCGAGGGCAAGCCCGACACCCGGAGGTGTCGGGCCGTGCCTTCTCGAGGCTGATTAGTACGGTGCTACTCCCCGCTCGCCGGCTCGTCTGGACCACCGAGCAAATCGTCGAGTGCGGTGTAGTTGCCTTCGCCGATGCTGAGGAAGTCCCGCAGATCATCGTCGAGGGTGTCACTGTTGTGATCCCCGATCTCACCCAAAATGTCGGCGAGGTCAGAGTCGTCATCGCGCCAAGTTGCCCATTCTGGGAGCAATTCGGCGTTCGGCATCTCCAGCTTGATCTGGCGAGCCGCAAAGTGGGGCTGGCCAAGACCGGCGGGAATCAACTTACCGATGATGATGTTTTCCTTCAGACCGATCAGGTCATCGCGCTTACCGCTGATGGCTGCTTCGGTCAGGACTCGGGTCGTCTCCTGGAAGGAGGCGGCGGCGAGCCAGGAGTCAGTGGAAAGTGACGTCTTGGTGATACCCATCATGCGGGCACGACCGTCGGCCAGGGCCTTGCCAGAAGATTCGAGACCCTTGTTGGAGTCGTCGAAGTTCTTGGCGTCAATGAGGGCACCGGGCAAGAAGTCCGAATCACCCTTGTTGACGACCTGGATACGACGGGTCATCTGACGCACGACGAGCTCAATGTGCTTGTCGTGGATCGAAACACCCTGGTCACGGTAGACGCCCTGGACTTCTTCCACCAGATAACGCTGGGCATCACGCGTACCGCGCAGCTCCATGATCATCTTCGGGTCGAGTGGTCCACGGTTCAGTGGCTGCCCGGCTTCAACTTCGGCACCTTCGGCCACGATCAAGTCACGTGGCGGAATGAGGGCCTCTTGGATGTCACCGTTGTTGGCAATCACGAGTACCTTCGCGGCCGCGTTCACACCAGGAGCGTCGGAACGCTCGATGCGAACAACACCGGAGTGCGACGCCATGGTGGCGGCACCCTTTGGTGAACGAGCTTCGAAGAGCTCAACCACGCGAGGCAGACCGTGAGTAATGTCACGGCCACCTACACCACCGGAGTGGAAGGTACGCATGGTCAGCTGAGTACCAGGCTCACCGATTGACTGAGCGGCCACCACACCAACGGCTTCGCCGAGTTCGACGAGTTCGTGGGTCGCGAGGCTGAGTCCGTAACACGAGGCACAGATACCTTCGGCTGCTTCGCAGACGAGCGTCGTGCGCACGCGGATGGAGTCCACCTTGGCGTCGTCGCGCAAACGCTCGACGTCGGCAATCGCGAGGATCGTGCCGGCGGGCAGAACGCCATCGCTGGTCTCGAGGTCTTGAGCCAACATGCGGCCCCAGAGCTTGGTCTCGAGGTGCGAACGAACGGCGGCCGTGTCGGGAGCCACATTCTCAATGAGCAGGCTGCGGCTGGTGCCACAGTTCATTTCCTTGATGATGAGTTCCTGCGCGACGTCAACGAGACGACGGGTCAAGTAACCCGAGTCAGCGGTACGCAGTGCGGTGTCGGCGAGACCCTTACGAGTTCCGTGCAACGACACGAAGTACTCCCATGAGGTCAGACCCTCACGGAACGAGCTCTTCGCAGGTCGGTGCTCAATTTCACCACGGGAGTTAACAACAAGTCCCTTCATGGCGGTGATCTGGAGGATCTGCTGGCGGTTACCACGAGCACCCGAGTCCACCATCATGCGGATTGGGTTGTCGACTTGGGCGTCGAGCGCGCCGTAGCAAACGTCACTGAGCTCGCGGTTAGCGCGGGTCCAAATGTCGATCTGCAACTGACGACGCTCTTCGTCGATGATGACACCCTTGTTGAAGTTCTGCTCAACCTTTTCGGCGTCCTTCTCGTAGCTGTCGAGAATCTCGGCCTTACGAGGACTGGTCACGATGTCATCGAAGCCAATGGTCAAACCACTCTGGCTCGCGTAACGGAAACCAAGGTCCTTGATGGCGTCGAGGGCGTTAGCCACTTGCTTACGGGTGTAGCCGTTCGCAATCTCTTCGACAATCACGCCGATTGGCAACGAGTTCTTACCAACCAGCTGGTTGATAAAGCGGTAGCCCGAAGGCAGCGCCTCGTTGAAGATCACGCGACCAGGAGTCGTGCGGATTGACCGACGAGCACCTTCGGCGGCAAAGTCGCCTGAGGCCAAACGAGCGGCGAGGCTCGACTCTGACGCATCCGTAGAAGTACGAAGTTCGATCTCGGTGTGCAACGTGATGATGTTGCGCTCGAGAGCGGCTTCAATTTCGTGGATCTGACGGTAGACCGGTGGGCGCTCCGCCTTGATCTTGGCATCACGGGTCAGGTAGTAGATACCCAAGACCATGTCCTGGCTCGGCTCGGTGATTGCGCGTCCAGTAGCCGGGGTGAAGATGTTGTTCACCGACAGCATGAGGATGCGAGCTTCAGCTTGTGCTTCGGCGCTCAGCGGTACGTGTACCGCCATGGTGTCACCGTCGAAGTCAGCGTTGAAGGCCTTACAAACGAGTGGGTGAACCTGGATGGCCTTGCCGTCGACGAGTACGGGCTCGAAGGCCTGCACACCGAGACGGTGAAGCGTAGGTGCACGGTTCAAGAGCACGGGGTGCTCGCGAGTTACGTACTCGAGCTTCTCCCACACCGCAACGTGGCGCTGCTCGACCATGCGCTTCGCGGAACGAATGTTCTGCGCCGTGCCGTCGGCCATGAGGGCCCGCATTACGAATGGCTTGAAGAGTTCGAGCGCCATGATCTTCGGCAGACCGCACTGGTGCAGCTTCAGACGAGGACCAACGACGATGACCGAACGGGCCGAGTAGTCAACGCGCTTGCCGAGCAAGTTCTGACGGAAACGACCCTGCTTACCCTTCAACACGTCGGTGAGGCTCTTAGCGGGACGGCCCGAAGGACCAGATGCCGCGCGACCGTGACGACCATTGTCGATCAAGGCGTCAACGGCCTCTTGCAACATGCGACGCTCGTTGTTCACGATGATCGCGGGGCTGTCCGACTCGAGCAACTTCTTGAGACGGTTGTTGCGGTTGATCACGTGACGGTAGAGGTCGTTCAGGTCACTGGTGGCTTGACGTCCACCGTCGAGTTGCACCATTGGACGCAAGTCCGGTGGGATGACGGGAAGAACCTGCAAAATCATCGCGCTGGGGTCGTTCATCCGTCGGCCGTTGTCGTCGCGGCGGTTGAAGGCCTGAACGACAGCAAGACGCTTGAGCAACTTGGCGTGACGTTGGGCGGAAATCTTTACGCCGCTCTTACCGTCGAGCATTTCGACCATCTGAGTCTCTTCAGCGTCGAGGTCCATGCGGTCGATGAGCTGCAAGATTGCGTCGGCGCCCATGCCACCTTCGAAGTACTCCTCGTACCGCATGAGCATTTCGCGGTAGAGCAATTCGTCTTCAATGATCTGGCGGGAGTGCAACGTGCGGAACGTGTCGAAGGCCTGGTTCGCCATGTCAATGGCCAACTGGGCACCGTCACGAGCTTCGAGGCAACGCTCGTCGAATTCCTTCTGCGCGGTGCGCAGTTCGGCGTCACGAGAGTTATCGTTCTTCAAGTACTCCAGACGAGTTTCGAACTCGCGCTGGAGACGCTCGAGGGTGCGCTCGCGACCAGCCAAGATGTCCTTGGTCTCGTCTTCGAGAGCTTCGGCCAACGTCTTGAGGTCTTCGGCGCGGCGAGCCACGTCAACGAAGGTCACGAGACGAGCGGAGTAGTAGACAACCTTCTCCAACTGCTTGGCCTTTAGTTCTTCCTTAGGGTCGAGACCCATCAAGAGGTAGGTCAACCACGAACGGGTACCGCGGAGGTACCAGATGTGGACAACGGGAGCCTGAAGCTGGATGTGGCCCATGCGCTCGCGGCGCACCTTGTCACTCGTTACTTCAACGCCACAACGCTCACAGACAAGTCCCTTGACGTGGACGCGCTTGTACTTACCACAGGCACACTCCCAAGCCTTCTGAGGTCCGAAGATCTTCTCGCAGAAGAGTCCGTCCTTCTCAGGCTTGTTGGTGCGGTAGTTAACGGTTTCTGGCTTCTTGACTTCGCCCGAGGTCCATGAGTGGATGTCCTTGGCGCTAGCCAAGCCAATACGGAGCTGGTCGATGGTACTTACGTTGACGGGGCTCATTACTGGAACTTCCTCTCGTTGCGCTCGGCCTGACGACGTGCATCTTCTTCGTCCGAACCGTGTTCTTGTCGCTGAATGTTGATGCCGAGCAAACGGGTGCGGCTTAAGTAGTCGTCGTCTTCGTCGACCAGTTGAACCAGCTGACCGTTCGACGTGCGAACCTCAACGTTCAAGCAGAGTGCTTGCATTTCCTTAACCAGAGCCTTGAAGGACTCGGGGACACCAGGCTTCGGCAGGTTCTCACCCTTAACGATGGCCTCGTAGGTCCACTCACGACCGCGGGTGTCGTCGGACTTAACGGTGATGAGTTCCTGGAGTGCGTGTGCCGCACCGTAGGCCTCGAGGGCCCACACTTCCATCTCACCAAAGCGCTGTCCACCGAACTGGGCCTTACCACCAATGGGCTGCTGGGTAACCAGCGCGTAGGGACCAGTTGAACGGGCGTGAATCTTGTCGTCCACCATGTGAGAGAGCTTCAAGATGTAGGCGTAGCCCACTGCGATCGGGCTGTCGTAGGCCTCTCCGGTACGACCGTTGTACAAGGTGACCTTGCCATCGTTCGCTTCGGAAGTCATGCGACGACCATCAGCGCCATCGGCGTTGAGGGCGGCGAAGACCTGCTTGATGTTGGGCTTGTCGCTACGAGCGTCCTCTTGGTCCCAACGCGCACCATCGAAGGCGGGCGATGAAACGTAGAGCGCGGGCTCGGTGCGGGGACGGGTCTTGCGCAGTGCGCTGTCGTCGTGTCCAGCGGTACCGGCCTTGGGGTTCTTCTCGGAACCCTTCCAACCGTGACGGGCGGCGTAACCGAGGTGACTCTCGAGCAGCTGTCCAACGTTCATACGGCTTGGCACACCGAGTGGGCTCAAGATGATGTCGACTGGCGAACCGTCGGGCATGTAGGGCATGTCTTCTTCAGGAAGAATCTTGGAGATAACACCCTTGTTACCGTGACGACCGGCGAGCTTGTCACCTTCTTGAATCTTGCGCTTCTGAGCAACGAAGACACGGACCAACTGGTTCACACCAGGTGGCAACTCTTCTTCGCCGTCACGCTCGATGACCTTGATGTCGATAACGGTTCCGAACTGACCGTGAGGCAGACGGAGAGAAACGTCACGAACGTCGTCGGCCTTGTCACCGAAGATGGCGCGCAGGAGGCGCTCTTCTGGCGAAGGCTCGGACTCACCCTTAGGGGTGACCTTTCCAACGAGGATGTCACCAGGAGCAACTTCGGAACCGATGCGGATGATGCCGCGGTCGTCGAGGTTGGCCAGGATGTTCTCGGGCAGGTTCGGGATGTCGCGAGTGATTTCCTCTTGACCCAACTTCACGTCACGGGCATCGCACTCGAACTTCTCAATGTGAACTGACGTCAAGACGTCGTCCTTCACCAAGCGCTCGGAAACGATGATGGCGTCTTCGAAGTTGTAGCCCTCCCATGGCATGTAGGCCACGAGCAAGTTCTTACCGAGGGCCAACTCACCGTTGGAAGTTGACGTACCGTCAGCCAAGATGTCGCCCGGCGTAACAACGTCACCGACCGAGACGCGTGAGCGCTGGTGCATGGAGGTGGCGTGGTTCGAACGACGGAACTTCTTGAGCTTGTAAGTCTTCTTCTTCGCAGGACGCTCGTCACGCACTGGGACGGCAATCTCGTAGTCGACAACAATGCGGTCACCGGAAACTTCGGCAACAACACCGTTGGCTTCAGCGATCAACACTTCGCCCGAGTCAACCGCGGCGCGTGCTTCTAGGCCCGTACCAACGTACGGAGCTTCGGGAACGATCAACGGAACGGCCTGGCGTTGCATGTTGGCGCCCATCAGTGCGCGCTGCGGGTCGTCGTGCTCCACGAATGGAATCAACGCCGTCGAGAGCGAGATGTTCTGAATAGGTGAGATGTCCATCGCGTCAACTTCGTCGCGATTAACGATTGAGAATTCCGCCACGGTAGAACCAAGTCGGTTGTCAGGTACCGAGTGGTGAGGAATACCGGTACCGGGTGAACCGGTACGGATCAAGACGCGGTCGGCCTTGATGCGACCATTGGCGTCGAGCTCAGTTTCGGCGGCGGCAATCTTCAAGTACGGCTCAGATTCGAAGTTGATCCAGCGGTAGTCGCTCGAGGCCACACCGTTCTTCACAATACGAATTGGGCTGTGGATGAAACCGTGCCTGTCGAGCAGGGCGTAGTTTGCAAAGTAACCGATCAGACCAACGTTGGGACCTTCGGGAGTTTCGATAGGGCAGATGCGACCGTAGTACGAGGCGAGAACGTCTCGAACTTCCAGACCGGCACGCTCACGCGTCAAACCACCAAGACCCAGTGCCGAGAGACGACGCTTGTTCGTCAGGCCCGAGAGCGGGTTGGTGTTGTCGAGGTACTGGCTCAGTTGGCTCGAGGAGAAGAACTCCTTGACCGCGGCTGAAACTGGGCGAATGTTGATCAGAGCCTGTGGCGTGATGGCCTCGGTGTCGAGGGTGGTCATGCGATCGCGAACAACGCGCTCCATACGGTTCAGTCCACCGCGGTACGCAATGAGCACGAGCTCACCGACGCTACGGATACGACGGTTGCTCAACTGGTCAACGTCGTCGGTGCGGTAGCTCGATGGGTCGTTCTGGTTCTGCGTGCGCTCGGCCAAGTAGGCAATGCGCAGGTTCAACAAGTGAGTAATAGTGGCGAGCACTTCTTCAGGGCTCAACCAACGCTTCTCACCGGCGGGGGCGTCAAAGACTTCACCGAAGAGTTCGCGGTTGCGAGCAACTTCGTTCGAACGAGCGAACTTGCGCTCAATACGAATCTGACCGAGGTCGGAGATTTCGAAACCGGCCTTGGCGCGGCTGCGCTCACTGATGCGAGCGACCTGACCTGGGAGCAGTGGCTTCGTGGGGTCCAAGAAGACCATGCGGAAGTACGGCTCAATACGCGACTCCATCGCGGTACGGAACTTGTTTGGCGTGTTGGTGTCACCAGGAATCGGTGCCGACGGCAAGCGCCACGCTTCGATGTCAAAGACGTCCAACCAACGGTCCGCTGGCTCCAGGCCCTTCCAGGCCTTGTAGATCTCGATGAGCGCCATTTCCTGGCCGGCTTGACCGAGCTTGGTTTCGTCGCCAGCGTGGAAGATTTCCAAGTGCATCGTCAATGCGTCGAGCATGCCGATGTTCTTCTCTTCGATCAACTGGTTCGCGAACTTGGCGAGCTTGTTGCTCCAGTCCTTGGTGCGGTTACCACGGTTGACGAAGGTGTGAATGTCCTTGTCGTACTTTTCGTAGAACTTCAGGCGGTACTTTTCGAACTCACCTTCGAGGATTCGTACTTCGCCCTTGGCGCCACTTACGAAGTGGTTAACCAACTGTTCGAGGTAGGTGAAGTCCACGCGGGAGTCGAGCGCGCGCAGCACGGTGAAGGAGTTGACCTTCTTACCCTTACCAATACGTACGGCTACACGAGTGGAGTCACCAACTTCGAGAGCGAACTTGGGACGCTCACCACGGACCGGAATAACGGTCGTGATGAACGTAATGTTGCCCTTGGGGTCGCGGTCCGGCTCGGTGTAGATACCGTCGGAGCGGAGCAACTGCGAAACAACGACACGCTCGGTGCCGTTGTAGATAAAGGTGCCGCGTTCGGTCATTACCGGTACGTCACCCATGAAGACGAAGGACTGCTTGATTTCACCGGTCTCTTCGTTGCGGAATTCCGCCTCGACGAAGATTGGGCACTGGTAGGTCAGTCCACGCTCGACACACTCGGCTTCGGTGTGCTTGGCGGGCCCGATTGATTCTGAGTTCTCAGGATCAAAGGTCAAGTACAAGGAGAGCTTTCCGGTGGAGTCCTTGATTGGCGAAATGTCTTCAAAGGCCTTCTTCAGACCGTCGCGAAGGAACCATCCGTACTTGTCGTTCTGGAAGTTAAGAAAGTGCAGCGGGCCGTAGTCGCCGTACTTGGTGAGCAAGTTGTCGGCCGATCCGCCCTCTTCCAGGAACTTAATCTGGTCGTGAACGGCGTCGAAGAGGGAGTTTGCCCCTCCTTCAACGGTCGGTTCCGGCAGTACGGCGAACGAGAAACGATTCGGGAACGCAGAGCGCTTCAGCACAGATAATCCTTCGTGTCGAGGTCACAGGGGTACAGCAATGGCAAATCATGTGTCTGCGGAGGAGTGGTCGTGACATGACCAAACGCTTTCGCAAACACGGAGAGATAATGCTAGTGCCCACCGACGACTTAGCGCAAGTGCGCAGTCAGTGGGGACGCAAGCGCCCGCCCGGGGGTCTCCCCCGAGCGGGCTCTCGTGCCAGTGAACTACTTGAGTTCGACGGTAGCGCCGGCGGCTTCCAAAGCCGCCTTGGCCTTGTCAGCGTCGGCCTTGGAGACCTTTTCGAGGACGGTCTTGGGAGCCGCGTCAACCAGGTCCTTGGCTTCCTTCAAGCCAAGGTTGGTGAGGGTGCGGACTTCCTTGATCACCTGGATCTTCTTGTCACCAGCGCTGGTGATTACTACGTCAAAGTCGCTCTTCTCGTCAGCAGCGCCGGCGTCGCCGCCACCAGCTGCAGGTGCGGCCACAGCAACGGCCGCGGGGGCAGCTGCAGTTACGCCGAACTTGTCTTCGAACGCAGTGAGGAGCTCGCTGAGCTCAATCACTGTCAATTCGGCGATTCCGTCGAGGATTTGTTCCTTGGTCAGGGTTCCAGCCATGATTTCCTTACTTTCTTTCGGTTTAATACTGCGTTATTCGGCCGCGGGGGCTTCTTCACTGGCTTCAGGGGCCAGTGCCTCGGCTTCGGCAGTCACTTCGTCAGACGCCGCTTCAGGCGCTTCCTCGGTGGTCGCTTCGGCCGCGGGGGCCTCGGCTTCCGCTTCGGCCGGGGCGGGTGCCTCGGCCTCTTCGGTCTTGGTCGCACTTACTGGTGCACCGCCCTTGGAGTCGATCAAAGCCGACAGGCCATAGGCGAGAGATTGTGGGACAGCCTTCATGAGGCCGGCCATGGTGCGCATTGGCGAGGCAATCAAGCCAGCCAACTGGGCCAAAAGTACGTCGCGGCTTGGTAGGTCAGCCAGTGCGATCAGGTCTTTTAGGCTCAAAACGCGGCCGTCGAGGACGCCGCCCTTCACTACGAGGGTGGGGGTGGCTTTCGCGAAGTCGCGGAGCGTCTTGGCTACTGCCGAAACGTCACCCTCAACGAAAGCAATGGCCGTTGGACCCTCGAGGAACTCGGTCATGGGCTCCACGGGGGTGCCGGCGATCGCCCGACGGACGAGGGTGTTCTTGAAAACCTTGAAATCGGCACCGTGACCACGAAGGGTACGGCGGAGTTCGGAGATTTGGGCCACAGTCATACCGCGGTACTCAGCGACGACGGCCGTCTGGGTGCTGTCGACCTTGGCCTTTAGTTCGTCGATAACTGCGACTTTTTGGGTCATTACTTCGTTCATACTCGCTCCTTCACCGGATGCCGCCCGGGGCGGGCCTTGGACATCCAGTGCGAGCCGGCCTGGGGCCTTCTCGAACTGCCTCGTCGGGCGAATCGTTACCGATTCCTTTACGTGGTTTCCCACTCCGGATGTCTTTGGCGTTCTTCTAAAACTGTGTGCGAGTTTCCTCGCAGGGTCTTCATGGTAGTGGCACGCCAGGCGTGCCGTCAAAACGGACTAGGCCGAAACCAAGACTTCGTCAGCTTCGCGGGCGCGGAGCGGGTCGATCTTGATGCCAGGGCCCATGGTTGAGCTGATGGTCACGCCCATGAGGTAGCGACCCTTCGAGCTCGCAGGCTTGGCGCGAAGCAGTTCGTCCACGACAGCGCTGATGTTCTTCACGAGGTCGGCTTCGCTGAACGAGGCCTTACCCACGCGGAGGTGGATATTTCCGAAACGGTCGGTCTTGTACTCCACGCGACCACCCTTGAACTCGGTAACGGCCTTGGCGACGTCCATGGTGACGGTGCCGGTCTTCGGGTTCGGCATCAAACCACGGGGTCCGAGCACGCGGCCCAAACCACCGACCTGACCCATGAGGTCAGGGGTAGCGATGGCGATGTCGAAGTCCAAGAATCCACCAGACACCTGGGCTACGAGATCCTCGGCACCGACAATGTCGGCTCCGGCGTCACGAGCAGCCTGGGCCGCTTCACCGGCGGCGAATACGGCCACGCGGTTGGTCTTACCAGTACCGGCGGGCAACGACAAGGTGCCACGAACGATCTGGTCGGCCTTACGAGGGTCGACGCCAAGGCGGCAGGCGATCTCGATCGTCTCGTCGAACTTGGCGGTAGCCGTCACCTTCACCTTGGCCACGGCCTCGGAAAGGGTGAGTAGTGCTTCGCGGTCAATTTGCGCGAGGGCGTTGTTGTACTTCTTACCGTGCTTCATCTGTCTATCTCCTAGCGAACGTTGATGCCCATGGAACGGGCGGTGCCCGCTACCTGCAACTTGGCCATCTCGAGGTCATCGGTGTTGAGGTCTTGCAACTTGGTCTTAGCAATCTCTTCAACCTGGTCCCACGAAACGGTGGCGACGGTCTCACGACCGGCGAGTTGTGCACCCTTAGCGAGGCCAGCGGCTTCACGAAGGAGTACTGGCGTTGGTGGGGTCTTCAATACGAATGTGAACGTACGGTCGTCGTAGATCGAGATTTCGCAAGGCACCACGGTGCCCTTCATGCTCTCGGTCGCGGCGTTGTACTGCTTACAGAACTCCATGGTCTGAATACCGTGGGGCCCGAGCGCAGTACCTACTGGTGGGGCCGGCGTGGCTCCACCTGCGGGCAGCTGAATCTTCACAATTGCAATGGTCTTCTTAGCCATGGCGGTTCTCCTTACAAATCCTTGAATTAACTCTTGGTCACTTGGCCGAACTCAAGTTCGACTGGGGTCTCGCGACCAAAGATGTCCACCAAGACCTTGAGGCGCAACTGGTCCTCGTTGATCTCGGCGATAAGACCCTTGAAGGTCGCAAATGGACCGGTCTTGATTTCGACTTCTTCGCCCATCGAAAAATCGTGCTTCGGCGTCTTGCGCTTGATGGGCTGCTCGACACCTTCGATGGTGGGGCGAATGATTCCGTCAATCTCCTTGCGAGTCAATGGAATCGGGTTGTCCTTTTGGGGACCCACGAAGCCAATGGCCGAAGGGATGCTGGTAATCGTTTGGAAGTTGTCCGCGGTGGGGCGGCATCGCACCATCATGTATCCGGGGAAGATGCGCTTCTTCGTAGTGACGCGCTTGTCGCGACGAATTTCCGTCACGTCCTCTTCGGGAATAACGATCTCGTAGATGTCATCTTGCAGACCCTGGTTCTTAATCACAACTTCGAGTGCTTCGCGCACCTTCTTCTCGTGACCCGAGAACGTACGCACCACGTACCAACGACCGGGACGGTCGAAGGCCGACTCGGCCGCCGGCTCCTCTTCGAGAATCTCTACCTCGTCGACTTCTACGTCTTCGACAAGCTCGTCGGTAATCGGTTCGAATTCAATGTCACTCATCAGGCCCTACTTCTGCAACAGAAAGGTTGTGAACTTTGAGAATCCAAAGCCCAGTCCAAAAATCAACAACGACATGAAGACGAGAACAAACACGACGATGGTCGTGTAGTTCACAACTTCAGGACGGGACGGCCAAGCAACTTGGCGCATCTCGTCGCGCACTTCGCGAAAGTACTGACGGATGCCAACGCGTTCGCGACGGCGACGCTGAACGTCTTGCGGGGAGACGGCACGACGAGTAGCAACGGCGCCGTCGGCGCCGACTCCTTGTCGCTGCATCATTCGCTTCTGTTCGCGGTTCATCCTTGTTCTTTCACTTCTACGCAGGGCAGGAGGGACTCGAACCCCCAACCACCGGTTTTGGAGACCGGTGCTCTACCAATTGAGCCACTGCCCTTTGATCTCTTCACCAGGGTGATGAGTTCGTGGGGTTTTAGCCTACCACTCCACAAGGGAGTGGCTTCTAGCGAGTTTCCTTGTGGTTCGTGTGCTTACGATCAAACCGGCAGTACTTCTTCATCTCGATGCGCTCACGGTCATTGACCTTGTTCTTCATCGTGATGTAGTTACGCCGCTTGCAGTCCTCGCACGCGAGGGTCACCTGTATCCGCTTTTCATTCCGTGCCATAATTACCGCCGTCTTTCTGTCTGTACTGGTACTTCTACTGCATTCATCCGGGACCCGAGGGCCCCGCCTGGTAGCGGCGGAGGGACTCGAACCCTCGACAACACGATTATGAGCCGTGTGCTCTGACCACCTGAGCTACGCCGCCGCGCGAGCCCTCTGTCGGGATTGAACCGACGACCCCTTCCTTACCATGGAAGTGCTC
>JBAXMO010000021.1:0-14597 GCA_037134255.1 Actinomycetes bacterium
CTTCGTTCTCGGGGTCGGAGTGCTCGCAATCGCCAGCGCTCTGCTTCATTTTCTGAATGCTCCGGCGCTCGTTATCGTGCTTCTACCCCTCATGGTGTTCGGGGGTGTTCTGGGATCGGTGCTTTTAGAGCGGCGACGTAAGAGTCGCTAGCTCGCGCACTAGCGTAATTACATGGTTCGGGAACGTATTGGTTGGCGCGCCATTTTGGCAACTGCCGTTATTGCCCTTGCTGTCCCGTTCACGGTATCCAGTGTGCGGGCTACAACCGATCCGTGCGCCACATCGAGAACGAAGTTGGCCTGCCTCAATTCTTTTCCTACCGCCGCTCAGGTAGCAGTACATATCCATCAGGGCCACGCCATCGTGACGCTCCCAACGACCCACCCAACGTTGGCCTACCTGTCGAACACGGTGACAGGAATGGATTCTTTCTTTATGCCAACTGGTCGATGTAATCAGGTGGCCCACCAGGCCGATGCCAGCCCGCCATCGATTACCGACTGCACATTTGGGAATGCCCAGGCTGGAAGTGCCAACACAATCGTTCTCACCGGTGACTCCCGTGCCGTGATGTGGACAACGGCATTCGCCAAGTTGGCCAAGGTGCTTGGCTGGCGTTTAGTTGTCCTGGCTAAGCCTGGCTGTGTGGCACAGACTGGCGAGCTCACCTACCTCAATGTTCCTAACCGTCCCGGTCCGTGGGTGGCGTGCAACCGCTTTCGTTCGGCCGTCATGACCGACGTAGCGCTCTTGAAGCCAGCCATGGTGGTGGTCGCCTCTAACCCGGCCGCTTCATTGGCCGATGGCCGCCGCACCTCTCAGAGCGCCACCTTGGCTCATGACAATTCACTGGAATATCTCCAGCTGCTTAAGAGTGCTTCACCCACGTCCTCTTTTGTCTTTCTTTCGGGATTCCCACTCTTGGTAAATACGGTGTCGGGTGTTGCCAATCCTGTCGCCTGCCTGGCTGCGCATAAGAAGGACATCCGTTTCTGTGACGTTCGTTCTAATAATTCCGACAATGATGACCCCACCAACGTGGCCGTCACGCAGTCGGCGGTTGACGCCAACTTTGCAGTGATTAATCAAAAGCCTTGGCTCTGCACCACAACCTGCCCGGGTGTGATCAACAAGATGATTCCGTATGCCCGTGATGGACTGCATATAAATAACACCTATAGCGGTTGGCTAATGGGCGTGATGTGGCGGTCGCTTGCAAGTCTGCCGAATTCACCCATCAAACTTCCAACGAACTAGACAATTCCTAACTGTTGGGCGAGGGCGGTGCCCATGACGGCCGCTTCGCAACCAAGTGCCTCGAGCACTTGCACATCGTTCATATGGCGAACACCGCCAGCGGCCACAACCGCAATGCCCGTAGCGCAGAGGCGTCGGTACAGTCCGAGATCCGGACCTCCCATGGTGCCGTCTCGATCTACAGCGGTGGCGTGGATACGCAGGACACCAGCTTGTAGACAACGCTCAACGGCCGCCTCGGGACGCAGTCCAGAAGAGGCCAACCAACCCTTGGTGGCGACGAAGCCATCTTTGACATCAATCGCGACGACGAGAGCCGGTCCAATCGCTTCAACGAACTGCACCATGGCGTCGGGCGTGGCAAAGGCCGCCGTGCCGACGATGAGCCGAGTCGCCCCGCACTCAAGTAGTGCCCGGGCCTGATCAGGTGTTCGGATTCCCCCCGAAACCTGCAGGGGAGTAGCGCCACTGGCACTTTGACACCTCGTCAGCACTTCTGGGCGAAACGCTCCATCACGAGCTCCCTGGAGATCGACAATATGGAGGAGGTCTGGTTCCGTGGCCGCTAGAACACGGGTGACGTACTCCTCTAAAGGTTGACGGAATAGCACACGGTCGTAGTCACCACGCTCTAGGCGGACGGCATCGTCCCCGAGGACGTCAACGGCAGGGATGACTTGCACTCTGCCATAGTAGCACGCTAACATACTGATATGACCAGCGGCAAAGTATCTCCAGCGACCGACGCGGGCCTCACGGCCCGTCGGTTCGACGACCTCGCCGAAGCACTCGTGGGTGTTCACTCGGTGGAACAGATGAAGAGCGTTCTTCGAGATCTCTGCACCGTGGCTGAACTCGATGCCATGGGGCAACGACTCCAGGTGGCGGGCCTCGTCAACGAAGGTGTCTCGTACCAGGAAATCTCTCGTCAAACCGGCGCGTCCACCGCGACGGTCACCCGAGTCGCACACTGGCTGCGATACGGCGAAGGCGGCTACCTCGCAATTTTGAAGAAAGTAAAGAAATGACCAACCGACTGTCCTTAGCAATGCCATCTAAGGGTCGCCTGCGCGAACCTTCTTGGAGTCTGCTCGAAGCGAGTGGCGTCGCCCCGCAAGAGCCCGGCGAGCGCGTGTTGCAGACGTACTGTCGCAACGCCGATATTGATCTGCTGTTCGTTCGGGCCGATGACGTACCGGAGTACGTCCAAGACGGTGTGGTGGACTGCGGTATCACCGGCCGTGATCTTGTTGCCGAGGGTAACTACGACGTAGAAGTTCTTCTCAACCTCGGATTCGGCTACTGCTCACTTCAAGTGGCCGTACCCAACGAAAGCAGCTTCACCTCACTGAAGGATCTCAATGGTCTCCGCATCGCCACGTCGCACCCAACCATCGCTCAGCGCGCTCTGGATGACGCTGGCATTACTGCGGAGTTAATTTCGGTGGGGGGCTCCGTGGAGATCGCCCCTCGACTCGGCCTGGCCGAAGGAATTATCGACTTGGTGTCGACGGGGAGCACGTTGCGGACCAATGGTCTTCGGTCCATCGAGACCATTTTTGAATCAGAGGCCGTCGTGATTGGTCGTCGGGGCGCTATCGCTTCCCAGAATCGCAACACGTTGGTGACGATGCTCCAGTCGGTGATTGAAGCGCGTAAGAGCCGGTATCTCTTGTTCAACGTTCCGACCAAGCACTTGGCTGAAGTAGTCGCTGAACTGCCAACGGCCGGCTCGCCGAGTGTCTTGACCCTGGCCGATCCCGAAGTGGTATCCGTGCACGCCCTCGTGCCCGCCAGTGATATTTGGGCACTCATGCCCAAGCTGGAGGCCAAGGGCGCCAGCGCCATTTTGACCTTGCCAATCGAACGGATGGTCCGATGAGCCGCACTACCAAAGTCGATAGAGAGTTCACGATTGAAGACATCGTGAACGATGTCAAGAATCGTGGGGACGCCGCGGTCGCCGAGTGGTCAGCGCTCTTAGACGGTGTTGAAGCACGCCCGCCTCAAAAGGCCGTACCGAACGGCGACATCCCAGGCGATGCCGTGCTGTTCGCGGCCGACGCCATTCGGCGTTGGCACGCTGCACAGATGCCAGCCACCGTCACCATGGAAGTAAACCCCGGCGTCACCTTGGAGCGTCGATGGGTCCCAATCCAAACGGTGGGCCTCTACGTCCCGAGTGGTCTTGTCTCTTCCCTGCTCATGACGGCGATTCCCGCGCAGGAAGCCGGTGTCGAAAAGATTGTTATCTGTACGCCACCACGTGGAGCTGAAAATGTCGCCGCGGCGGCCAAGCTCATTGGGATTTCAGAAGTCTTTGTCGTCGGCGGCGCACAAGCGATTGCCGCGATGGCCTACGGCACGGCCACCATCCCGAAGGTCGACAAGATTTTCGGACCCGGTGGTGGTGCGGTCAACACTGCCAAGTTGCTGGTGAGCCAAGTGGTTGCTATCGATCTTCCCGCCGGACCAAGTGAAGTTGTCGTTGCAGCTGACCCCGGCATTGAAGAGTCGCTCATTGAGCAGGAACTAGCGGCCCAACTTGAACACGGTCCTGATTCGCGAGCGTTTGTCGTGCGAGTCGGTGACGATCTTGACGCAGCCGTAGCTGAGATAGATAGCCACGCCGCCGAACACGTGGCCCTGCTGGGACCTCGTGCCGAGTCATTGGCTCCACTAATTCGCAACGCCGGCGCGGTATTTGTTGGTCGGTACGCCCCGGTGCCAGCCGGTGACTACGCCACGGGAGGTAACCACGTTCTCCCCACTGGTGGATGGGCGCGTTCTACGGGAGGACTCGGTATCGAGGCCTATATGAAGACAGTCACTATCCAGCGAATCAGCGAAGAAGGCCTTGCGCTGCTCGCTCCAACAATTGAGGCCCTCGCCGAACTCGAGGGACTCCCTAACCACAAAGCGACGGCCCGCCGATGAGCACAACCCCACCACCACTCGCCGCCTACCAATGGCCTCCTTCAACAAACGAGCTAGCTGAGCGCGTGGGGCTAGCCCCAGATCAGATGCTTCGCTTTGACGGGAATGTTCCTCCGCAAGCCCCGGCGACGGCACGTCCGGCCACCATCGCGCGAGCCTTGGCCGATGTCAATGAGTACGACCGAGGTCGATACGCCCCACTACGTGAAGACATCGCGAAGTATCACGGTGTCGAGGCCAACCAAATTGTGCTCGGGGCCGGTAGCGATGAACTCATTGTCCTGTGCGCTCGCATTTTTGCGTCCGGTGGCACGATCGCCACGGTGCCTTCCAACAGCTATTCGATGTATCGATTTGCGGCGGGAATGGCGGGAGCCACTGTTATTGACGACCCCTCGAAGGCCGACCTGGTCTTCGTCTGTCGACCTAACAATCCCACTGGTGAATTGCCGGACATCCCTTCGGTGCCCGGACAGCTGGTTATTGATGAGGCGTACGCCGACTACGCCGGCGTGAGTGCCATCGACCAGGTCGATGACGGCGTGATTGTGCTCCGCACATTCTCTAAGGCCTTTGGCCTAGCGGGCGCCCGAGTTGGATACTCAATCTCGACTCCGCAACTCGCTGATGCGATGGCGGCGCGCTTGGCCCCACTTTCCGTTTCTACATTGTCGGCGGCCCTGGCCCGAGCGGCATTGGCGTCCCCACCCGATGTCACTTCGCAGATTGCTGAGCGGGAGCGGTTGTCCGAGGCCTTGAGTGAACTGGGCTTGACTCCACTGAAGTCGTTCACCAACTTCCTCTACATTCCCATGGAGGATCCCGAAGCTGTTGTGAATGGTCTTCTGCCCTACGGCATTGTGGTTCGCGCCTTTGCCGGCGCACTACGCATCAGTGTGCGAGACGAGCTCGATGACAATCGACTCCTCGAAGCGCTGGCCGCCTGGCAACAGGGAACTCCGCCCAGCGCGGTGCCCACGATATTTCGTCGTGCGACCGCCGAAACGTCTATCGCGATCCGGCTCCGTATCCCTGGTGAGGGTCGCGTCTTTGTCGACACCGGTCAGGGTTTCTACGACCACATGCTCCAGCAACTGGCCTTCCACAGTGGCATGGACCTACGCCTCGAAGGAGTGGGTGACCACGAAACGGGCGATCACCACACCGTTGAGGACATGATGCGCGCCTTCGGTGATGCCTTCAGTGTGTCGTTGGGTGACCGCAAGGGCATCGCTCGTTACGGCGAGTCTCGTGTCCCCATGGACGAAGCGCTCGCGCACGCGGTCGTCGACCTCTCGGGTCGCCCCACGGCCACGATTTCGATCACGCCCGATCCCGGGATGGCGACACACGCCCTGGAGTCGTTCGTCCAGACGGCCAAAATCACGCTGCACGTAACGGCCACTGGTCAGAATGCGCACCACGTTTCCGAAGCGGCATTTAAGGCCGTCGGTCGCGCCCTGGCCGAAGCCCTACGTCGAGATGGCGGACTGATTCGTTCCACCAAGGGTTCTCTGTGACCTCAGTCGTCGTAGTCGATTATGGTGCGGGCAATACGCGCTCGGTGCGCTCTGCGCTCCGTCGACTGTCGTATGAGTCGGTCCTAACGAGTGAGCCAGCGGCGATATTGAACGGCGAGATTGTTGTCCTGCCCGGCGTAGGTTCGGCCCGCTCGGCCATGGATCACCTTGCCAGCACGGGTGCGGTAACGGCGATTCGTGAACGGTTTTCGGCGCAACGGCCCATTGTTGGTATCTGCCTCGGCATGCAATTAGCGCTTGATCGCTCTGAAGAAGACGGGGGCGTCGAGGGTCTTGGGATCATTCCGGGTGCAGTGCGTCGTCTTCCGGGAGGACGTGTCCCACGATTGGGCTGGCAACTCGTGACACCAATAAACGAAGCGTTCTACTTCGCCCACAGCTACTTCGCCGAAACCCCATGCGCGACGGGGTTTTCTGATGACGTCACGGCGATTGTGGAGTCCGGTTCGTTTATTGGTGTGCAGTTCCACCCCGAAAAGAGTGGCGACGCTGGACTTCGACTCCTGGAACAATGTCTTTCCCGCGCTTAATCCCATGCCTTGACATGGCACACGGACGCGTCGTCAAAGGCGTGAGCTTCGTGGGCCTACGCGACGTTGGCGATCCCGTTGAGCTCGCTACGCACTATTCCGACGGTGGAGCTGACGAGTTAGTACTGCTCGATATTGCGGCCACGCCTGATGACTCGTCGACGATGTTGGAAGTCGTCGCGATGGTGGCCGACGCGATCACCATTCCTTTCACTGTTGGTGGAGGGGTACGGAGCGTACGAGATGCCGCCGCGATTATTGAGGCCGGAGCCGACCGAGTGAGTTTGAACTCGGCCGCTCTGGCGACACCATCTCTCATTACTGAAATCGCCGATCGATTCGGTTCTCAGGCCGTCGTCGTGGCCATTGATGCCGGTGATGGAGTGGTCCACACGCACGGGGGCCGACGCCCAACTGATGTGCAAACGATTCCCTGGGCCCGTGAAGCGGGGGAACGGGGTGCTGGAGAAATCTTGCTGACCTCAATTCGCCAAGACGGACAACGAACCGGCTTCGACCTTGAACTCACCGCTGCGGTTCGTGATGTTCTGACGATTCCCGTCATCGCCTCGGGTGGCGCCGGTAGTGCGCAGCACGTGGCCGAAGCTCTTCGAGTGACGGAGGCGGCATTGATCGCATCTATCGTTCACGAGAATCCAACCGGTCTGCCGGGGCTTCGGCGTGAAATTGAATCATTTGGAATTGCGTTACGACCATGGAAGGAGCGAGCATGAGCGAACAGTTGCGTGCCGCCATTATTCAAGACGACATCACCGACCGCATTTTGATGCTGGGTTGGATGGACGACGAGGCGCTCGAACTCACGAAGTCGACTGGTTATGTCCACTTCTTCTCCCGCTCCCGCCAGCAGCTCTGGAAAAAGGGAGAGACGTCGGGCAATACGCTTCGACTTCGAGAGATTGTGGCCGACTGTGACGACGACGCTCTCCTAGTGAGGGTTGAGGCCGATGGCCCGACGTGTCACGACGGCTCAACAAGCTGCTTCACTCCGTGGCTGTGGCGGCGAATACTTCAGCGCGAAGCGAGCGGAGATGAGAGTTCCTATGTCGTCTCCCTCCTGAACAAGGGCGTAGGGCCGATCGCACAAAAAGTGGGGGAAGAGGCGACTGAATCAGTTGTCGCTGCTTTGAGCGAGACGGATGAGCGACTCGTTAGTGAAGTGGCCGACCTTTGGTTTCACACACTCGTGCTTCTGCGCTCTCGTGGAATTGATCCGGCACAAATCGAAGATGAACTTCGCCGTCGTGACCGTCAGAAATAGCAACCCTTCAAAATTGCTTTGTTAGATTGCCTCTCATGATTGCGCGACTACATCGAGTCTGGTGGGGATTACGCCAGGAGTCGTCGTGGGGATGGCGCGAACTCGCTAAAGGCCGCCTTCGTTGGCAGATTGATGTTGTCGCCTATCGCGCAATGTCCCTTGCACGAGTAGCTCGCTATTACAAGCAGCACGAGACTGAGCGATTCCGTGTTCTCGAGACCAAGAGCGGGGTCACCCTCTACTACCGAACAAATCGCGGTGATATCCAGGGAATTCGCGAAATCTTTATTGACGAGATCTATCGACTGCCAGAAGGAGTCGAGGTAACCGGCCTCGTTGACTTCGGAGCCAATATTGGACTGGCCACGGTCTGGCTCGCGACGACCTACAAGCTCACCGGAGTTATTGCGGTGGAACCCCTCCCAGAAAATGCTCGCTTACTCCGGACGAATGTTCGGGCGAACAACATTGCCTGCCAGGTGATCGAAGCAGCGGTCGGGACGACGACTGGAATTACCTACTTCGCCGAGACGTCCGAGTCGAATCTCGGTCACGTGGCTGACACTGGGCGCGAAATCCCTCTCGTCGATGTCCGCGAGATTGTCAATGAGTTGAGCTTTTCTCGTCCACTCCTCAAAATGGACATTGAGGGTATGGAGGGTGAACTGCTTCAAGCAATCGATCCCGTGTGGACCCGCAAGTTTGTGGCAATGGTGATGGAGATGCACCCGGGCATTGTCAACGTGGGCGAGCTGGCGCAGATCATCACCGACCAGGGCTTTGACTACCGGGACTCATATGAGATCACGAAGGGCTATCAACGCCTAAAGCGTGAACGCCTCTTCCTGCGACGAGAAATCTAGAACTCTTCGCCCGAAAAGAGATTGTCGTCGTATGGGTCAGCGATAGCTCTGGCTTCGCCCCAAGACTCATCGTCGCGACCGAGGCCGGATGCCAAGGCGATAGCGTCACTGACGGCATCAAGTGATTCGGCAGAACGAACCACAATTTTGGTGCGACCGTGAGCGATGCGGTCGATCAAGATCCAGGTCTGTCGTCCCTCGAGTTCGTAGACGAACGTGGGCATGTCGGAGTAGGAGTGGTAGCGCACCAGGGTGACCGTGGGGTCAGCATTCAAGATAAATAGCGCCCGCTCCATATTTTCTAGGTTGTCGGTGGCGCTAAACAATGTTGGCTTCGTAGCGAAGTCATCCAGAATCTCTTCGTACAGCGCAGCATTGGGATTGGCCATGAACTCTCCTTAGGTGTAGAGCCACATAGTGCCGGCGGCCTATGACAAAGGCTCTGGGGGTGAGGTCGCGGGGCCAGCGTGTTGCCAAGGAATGAAGGGGAGGGCCACGATCGCCATCGCGAGAACCACCTGGACAACAATCACCCATGGCTCGCCCCACATCTTGTTCAGCACATCGCCCGCGGAGTATTCCGCGACTGTGGCCGCTCCAACGTAGATCGAGTAACTAATAAGGCGCCCAAAAAAGTAGGCCGTGGTGACCAGCCAAAGTTGCATGCGTAGTAGCCCCGCCGCAATAAAGAGTTGACCGGAGGGGAGTGGAGATATGACAAATACCGCGAGCAGGGCAAAAATACCCTTCCGGTGTCCTTGAAGGAGTCTGTGCGCCGCTTCAAGGTTTTCTTGTGCTCGCCTAGGAACAAACCGCTGAAGTTTGGTAGCCCCCCGTGCAATTGCGTAGCGACCGAAAGCGGAGACAGTCGCACCGATGATCACCAAGATGACGGGATTGAGATCCCATCGAAATTTGGCGAACACCAAGACGGTCCAAACGGGTGGTCCGAACATGGGGATAAGCGATACTCCCAAGACGATTGACGCTAAGAGGAGGTATGCCATCACTTCCACAGGCTACGGGGCTACGTTTCGCTTAGCGAGTGGTACCCAACGGCCCCTTAACGTTTTGTTGAAGTCGCGCGGGCGCCGAGTGTCTGCTGGACGTCAGGGACTTCGAAAGTTCGACCCCCAGCAATCTTGTTCGTAACGTGCTCACCGAGGGTTGTCGGTGCGTACCTCGCGGGGTTGTCTGTTGTCGCGAACTGCGAAAGGACGGACAGGGGCGTATCAAAATTTCCATCCTGGAAAAGAGCAATAGAGCGACGCGGCGTTCCGCCTGGAGCCATGGTGGGCACCACGCGGTGGATAGTGGACTTCCAGTAGTTATTGGTCCAAACTGCGAGGGCGTCACCGACATTCATGATGAAGGCACCGGGTTCCGGCATCACATCGACCCAATCGCTGGAGTCACTCAGAATCTGCAAGCCTGGCCGGACGTCGGCGAGCAGAATCGTAAGAATGCCGTAGTCGGTATGTGCGCCCAGAGCCATCTGCTGCTCGTCGAGTTGGGGTTCATTCTCGAGGCGTTGGTACCAGTTCATTCGCATGGTGACCACTGAATCGTTCATTCGTGACGCAAAGAAGTCAGCATCGAGCCCGAGTCCGAGTGCCGCAATGTCGGCCATAGTTTCAGATAGTTCTCGGGCCGCTTGGTAGTAGCGAGTAGTCGTTGTTACAAATTCCGACAAGCCTTCAGGCCAAATGTTCGGGGCGTGCGTATGGAGACGTCCCGTAGGTTCACCATTGGGATCTTCACTCCCCATGACATAGGCCTCGACCAAATCGGCCGGCCGAATATCGCCGACCGTGTAGGCGAAACTTTCGCTTTTGCGACCGGAATAACCACGGTAGGAACCATCGGTTGGTGTGGCGGTGACCTTCTCTTCTACTGGGCGTTCGAAGAAGGTATTCATTTGATTAAGGGCTGAATCTCGAAGTTCATCGCTGACGCCGTGACCCACGATTTGTAGGAATCCAAACTCGTGGCAGGCACTATTGAGTTGACGCGCTACTGCCCGTTGGCTCTCACTGTTGCCGGTGAACCAAGGTGCTACGTCAATGATTGGGATTGCGCTCATGAGTCCCTCCGGTATTGAGCGTAATCAACAAGGCGACCAGAAGTAATGTCGATTTGTGAATGTTCTTCAGCGCTGGTGGGGGACGCAGTCCTTTCGAACGCGGATTGCCCTCATTGCCACTCTGGGGCTTTTGTGGCGGCTGTACTACGTGACCCTGGAACAGCCGTATCGGATTTTGACTGACGAGGCTTGGTACGTCACGCAGGCCCAACGACTCTTCTCGCCGCACCCGTTCACGTCCCTCTTTGATTACAACGTGCCAACGGCTCAGCACGGCCCAATGATGTCGCTCCTGATCTCACCAGTTGCTTGGTTGTTCCCAGACGCCACTGCCGGTCTCCGTTTTCTTGTTCCGTTGATCAGTGTGATGACCATCGTGGGATTTGCGGTTTTGGGTAAACAGCTGATCTCGGTTCGCTGCGGGGTAGTGGCCGCGTCTCTAGCGGCGCTGCTCCCTGATTTTTGGATACGTGATGGACTGGTCGTCTCGGAGTCGCTTTCCGTCGCCCTCCTGGTCTGGCTCCTCGTGTTAGTGGTTTCGTTCGTACGAGAGCCTCGACTTCGAACAGCGGTGTTGCTGGGTGTCGTTATGGGCGCACTGATGCTGACCAGGGCCGAGTGCGCAGGACTGTGCGCCCTCTTGCTTGCTTTTTTGGTGTGGAAGCTGCGCAACGAATGGCGTAGGGCAGCTCGCCTTTCTGTTATCGCCCTTCTGGTGTCAGCCGTGGTGGTCTCCCCATGGTTGGCCTTTAACGCAACGCGGTTCCAGGGCAATGTCCTAATTGCTAACAACCTCGGCATCACACTGGCGGGAGCCAACTGCCACGCTGCTTATTACGACGGCCGTTACATCGGCTACGACACTCCCAGGTGCTGGAACGATGCGCAAAGGAAGGCGCGGTCACTATCTTCTGACGAGGCGGTGCAGTCCTCGATCATGAAGTCAATGGCGCTCGACTACGCCCAGGCGCACGCCACAAGGATTCCGCTGGTTATGGCAATGCGAGAGGCGTGGTTGACCGGACTCTATCGACCTTCCTACGTTGTATTCATGTCGTCGCTCGGGGGCCAGCCGAGATGGGCCACGTGGGTGCAATTGGTGAGTTTTTGGCTGCTGGGATTAGCCGCCCTGGGGCTCGGACTACTGAAGAGGACGGGCCGGCAACGCCTTCTTGATCCCCTTCGTGGCCCCATTGGCCTCTACGTCGTGTTCACACTCGCTCTCGCCGCGATATTTGTAGGACATTGGCGTTATCGATCGACCCTGGACATCGCAGCCGTTCTTATCATCGCGAGCCGTCTGGCGACGTGGCCCTCGAGGGCAACGCTGACCCCAGAACAGCCTCCCGTGTAGCCAAGCGAAGATCTGGGTGAGGATTTCGCATCGATGACCATGCAGGCATGGTGTTTCGACAACCTCCTCTTTCGATACGTGGCTCTCTCGGCTCGCTAACTCGCAGGTAGATTGTCACTCATGGCCACACCACTTCGAATTCGTGGTTCGGTGATTTTCGTTGCCAATTTGCCGGCCATGACGAAGTTCTATCGGGCAGTAACGGCGTGGCTCATCACGGAGCGTGGCAAAAATCACATTCGTCTCGGCATGGACGGCCAAGAGCTAGTAATTCACCAAGCTTTTGACGTCGATGCTGGTGAAGACGTTGGACCTCGCGTTGAAACGCCGCTGAAGCTCGTCCTCCTTGCTGGGGACGCATCGATCGCCGATACGGTCGAGGTTGAGGGCGGTCAACTCATGCGGAAGCGAGAATGGTCCGAAGCTGGTTTTGTGCATCTCGACGCCGTCGATCCCGAAGGCAACATCTTCCAATTGGTATTCCCGGAGTAACTATGTCAGCTCAATTCATTTTCACTATGCGCGACCTTCGGCGGTTCTATCCGCCGGACCGAGAAGTATTGAAGGGCATCAACCTTTCGTTCTATCCCACGGCCAAAATTGGCGTCATCGGTTCGAACGGTTCGGGTAAGTCCTCGTTGATTCGGATCATGGCGGGACTCGATGATGGTTTCTCGGGCGAAGCCCGCCTCACGCCAGGCTTTACCGTCGGGTATCTCTCACAAGAACCGGAACTCGACCCCACGAAGGATGTCTTGGGCAACGTGGCGGACGGCGTCGCCGAAATCCGTGACCTTCTCGTTAGGTTCAACGAAGTCTGTGCCGCCATGGGCGACCCTGACGCAGATTTTGACGTACTCCTCGATGAACAGGCCACACTGCAGTCAAAGATTGATGCGGCCAATGCGTGGGACCTCGAACGCACTCTTGATATTGCGATGGAGGCTCTTCGCCTTCCGCCGGCCGACGCTGACGTCAGTGTTTTGTCGGGTGGTGAGCGCCGTCGAGTAGCCCTCTGCCGTCTCTTGCTTTCGAAGCCCGACTTGCTGCTCCTGGACGAGCCCACTAACCACCTCGATGCTGAGTCGGTCGCGTGGCTAGAGCGAGCCCTCCAGGAGTATCCCGGAGCGGTCGTTGCGATCACTCACGATCGCTACTTCTTAGACAACGTGGCCGAATGGATCCTCGAACTTGACCGGGGCGCCGGAATTCCCTGGAAGGGTAACTACTCCTCTTGGCTCGAACAGAAGGGAGAACGTCTGGCCGCCGAAGAGAAGGCCGACAAGAACCGCCAAGAAGCGCTTCAGCGAGAACTTGAATGGATTCGGATGTCTCCGCGGGCTCGACAGAGCAAGGGTAAGGCGCGCCTCAATGCCTTCAACGATCTAGTCACGGAGTCAGAGTCGGCCGACAAGCGTCCCGACAAGATGGAAATTACGATTCCACCAGGACCTCGTCTTGGCGACCTCGTCATCAACGCCGAACATCTTCAAAAGAGTTTTGGCGATCGAGTGCTGCTTGATGACCTGAACTTCATTCTGCCTCCCGGTGGCATTGTTGGTGTTGTCGGACCTAACGGTGCGGGAAAGACCACGCTGTTTCGCATGCTGGCCAAGGAGCAGGCTCCTGATGGCGGAACGCTCACCGTGGGGCCAACCGTGGAGCTGGCCTACGTCGACCAGTCGCGCGACAATCTCGACGCCACCGCCACCGTCTTTGACGAAATTAGTGGTGGTGATGAGCACATCATGGTCGGACGCCGTGAGATCCACGCCCGCGCCTACGTCGCGAGTTTTGGTTTCAAGGGGAGTGACCAGCAAAAAATTGTCGGCCAACTATCTGGTGGAGAACGCAATCGCGTGCAACTAGCGAAGGTCCTTCGTGCTGGTGGCAACGTACTGCTGCTCGACGAACCCACTAACGACCTTGATGTCGACACTTTGCGCGCGCTCGAAGAGGCACTCCTGGGCTTTCCCGGCTGTGCCGTTGTGATTAGTCACGACCGGTGGTTCCTGGACCGGATTGCGACACACGTGCTCGCATTTGAAGATGAGGCCGATGTTCGGTGGTTCGAAGGAAACTTCTCAGAGTACGAAGCAGATCGTCGTAAGCGACTCGGGGCTGGCGCCGACCAACCGCACCGACTCCGTTACAAGCCGCTGGTGCGCGACTAGTTCGAGCTGAGATCGGCGTCTTCGAGCAGTGCTCGGATTTGACGACCAGTTTCACGAGGGTTACCAGCCGCTTCACCAATGACATCGCCTTCGACGGTGGTGTCATCACCCGGCATGTAAAGCGATGCCCGATAGCCGCGACCGCTACGCCTAATGACGACGGCATAGGGCATGCCATCGACGCCAGAATCACGGGTCGCGACAATCGTGTTTCCTTCACCGACTTCGACTTCCCACAACGGGGTCTGTGCCGCCGCCACAATTCGATTCAGTTCAGGATTGCCAAGTGCCGCCATATATCGAAACGATACGCCACTTTTATGACACCAGAGTGCCCAATGACCCTTGCACCACCCTTAGAGTCCTAGGTACATCCGACCTACGAGGCTCACATGTCAATTCTTAAGCGGCCTCATGGGCACGTTGATCTTCTTGAAGAGATCGCCCCTGATGTTGAGGCGCTCTACAACCGACACCTCGAAGCACCCCGGGATTGGTTTCCGCACGAAGCGGTCAACTGGGGCACCGGTCGTGACTTTGCGGAGTCACCGTGGTCGGCTGAGGACTACCCACTC
>JBAXMO010000022.1:0-14267 GCA_037134255.1 Actinomycetes bacterium
TTCCGTCGATGGTTCGATGGCGCTGCAGCCCTTTGTGGATCCCAAGCAGTTCAACCCGGGTTACCTCTTGCGGGCCGAACACTTGATGCCAAAGGCTGGCGCGCACGCTCCGTGGCAGATGAGCATGGACTTCTGGGCCGAACGGGAAGATTTTGTCGACGAAACGTTCGACGACGGCTGTCTCCAATTTCGCCCGTAATTTCACGTCAATCTTGATAGAGGCAGACGGGGCGCTGTCCTAGGGCTCCGATACCCTTGAGCACGATGAGCACCGTGTCACTTTTCCAAGGCGAAGGCCTACGCCCGCTCGCGGACAAGTTGCTTGAATCAATCGGCCAGGACTCGCCCCTCGAGAAGCGAACGATTGTGGTGCCGAGCCCCCAAGTGGGCCAGTGGCTCGAGCAGTATGTCGCCTCCAAATGGGGCGCCATTGCCAACTGGGACGTGCTGCTCGTTGACCCGTTTCTAGCCTCCGCCCTGTACGACGACCCCCACCACTTCGAGTCCTGGAGTGCCCTCTCTCTGACGGGCCAGATGCTGGCACACCGGGGTGAGGCGCCGCTCACCATTACGGCGGCGTCGACCCGAGCTCGTACTCTCCGCGAAGTACTGCTCTGGCGCCCCGATCGATTTGAGGACTATCTCTCGGGCGTCGACCAAGCAGTGGAGGCCAAGGTGGTCGCCACGCTGCGCGCCCAAGGACTCTTGACTCCGTGGGAGGCGCTGCACGCCACAGAGATGGCCGCGACCACGCAGTGTGTCATCTTTGGTATCCGCGAGTTGACGCACGGTGCACTCTTGCCTTCGGTCGTGCGTCGTGTGTCGGCGAGTGCTCCGGTCCAGGTGTATCTCACCTCGCCTTCAATCGACTCCCAGGCGCTCGCCCGTGAGTCCTCTCTCGTTGCGACGTGGGGTGCCAGCCAGCTGGCGCACTGGCAGTTGTGGCGAGATACCTGTCCCGAGGCTGACGTCACACGCTGTGCCGACGAACCCCGGGTTCTGCGTCAAGTGCTCAGTGGTGACACATCGGTATCAAGCGATCAGGTCGCTCAGGTGCTGCAACTACACGGGACCGTCGGTCCGGGTCGCCAGGTGGAAGTTGCTCGCGACGTCATTGCCCGACTCATCAACGAGCTCGATATTGCCCCCCACCAAGTGAGAGTCGTCACGACCGACCCCACGCAGTTTGCTCCACTGTTTGATGCCGAGTGGCGCCACCAGGGCAGTACGCGACAGTCCCTGCAGTTCGAAGTGGCCGACCCCAGTTTGGCGCGAGCCAGTTTCCGCCTTGAAGCCTTTGAGCGATTTCTGCGCACGATTGACTCGCACTACACCGTTAACGATTTCATTGCCCTCTTGAGCGAACCGGCCCTCCTCGTCGGGTTAGGTATCAGCCAGGCCAATGGTGAACGGCTCCGCGAGCAGGCTCTAGACGCCTTGAGTCTGGGGCTGGATGGCGAGAGTCGCGCCGGGCTTGAAATATTTAACGCCGGGGATGATTCGGGGACTTGGCGGCGATTTGCCGACCGGGGACTCTTGGCCTCAGTCTTTGAAGAGACCCGCTCGGTATCGGCCTCAATCGCCCCACTCGGTGTGGCCGAGGATCGCGAAACAATGGCCGCTGTTGCGGAACTGACCGACTTTCTGCTCGATGCGCAACACGAAGTTCTCGGAGTACGGCCGCTCGTTGACTGGGTGACTTGGTATCGCCACATTGCCGAACAGTTCATCGGTTCGGTTCCGGACGTCACGGACAATGGCCTCGAGAAAATCTTCGAACGACTAGGTCGTGTGGCCGAGACATCCAACCCCAGCCTCTCCTTTAGTGAGGCGCGTGACTTCGTAGAATCACTGGCCTCCTCACTAGGTGGTGGCCAGACTTTTGGTCGCGGGGGAGTCGTGGTGCAGGGAATCGATGGCCTCGCCGACGCCCCTTTCGCAGTCACGTGCATCCTCGGACTCGACGATGATCTGATCCCGTCGCCAATGTCACCCCCGGCCCACCTCGCTCCGGCTCAGCCCGGCGACCCCTCGCCTCGCGCTCGCTTTCGTAGCAGTCTCTTGGCGCAGCTTCTCTCGACCACGCATCGGGTGGTCCTGTTCACGACGGATCGTTCAGTTCGCGACAGCTCGCCCATTGGCCTCTCGGTTCCGTTGGCGGAACTAGATGGCGCGCTGCGACCGGTGCTCGGCCACCCGGGTATCGCAATGCGTCGCCATCCCCGTCACGGTTTCTCAATCAATATTGAGACTGAGAAAGTGATGGCTGATGTCGCACCGACGCTTTCCGAGTCAGACAGTTTTTCGTCCTCCGCCTTCTCGCTCGACGGAGCTCACGCCCAGCTCGCCACGTTGCTAGCGGCACGCGTCAATGTTGATGGCGACCTCGAATCCGATATCCCGGTCTCCGCGAAGAGCGAGAGTGCCCCACTCGAGATTGACCTCGTTGAACTGGAGCGATTCCTAAAGAATCCTCAAGGTACCTACGCGACCAAGTTCCTCGGCAACGCTCGAATCGCCGAGTCGCACGATGAGGCCGGTCGCACGCCGCGACGGGAACTCTCACCTCATCGTGAAGTACCTACTATCAAACGGCAATTGGTAACCGAAGGGCTGAGCCGGGGTTACGACGAAATGGAAGAGCACCGTGATGATCTGACGGGGCTCGTAGCGCCCGCCTTCCGTTTTGAAGTCGAGTCGAAAATCGACCGAACCCGCCTCGAGCATTTCGTACGCAATCATCGTGCCGACATTGAAGCGCTCGGCGTGGAGCCTTCCGTGCTTGCGCTGCCACCGGGTTTTTCTGTGGGTCAAGAGCCTCGAGAACTACTCCGTGGTGACGTGAGCGTCTACGAACTAGAAGACGAAGTCTTGATTGTTCGCACCACCACCAGCTCGAAGTTGGAATCGGCTTTCTTACCGGGTGTCCTGCACCTCAGCATCGCCACGCTCGCGACGTCAAAGCCCGTTCGTCTGGTGGTCGCTCGACTGGCTGATGTAGCTGAGGCCGAACACAATGCCTGGGTCACGCTCAAGTGGCCCGTGGATACGGCTGTAGAGAACGCCACGGTATTCATTCGAATGATTGCTCGGATATACGACAGTCAGTATGCGCATCCCCCAGTCTTTGTACGCCGAACATCGCTGCACGCCCTGACCGATAAGAAGGGCGCTCACGCGGGGAACTACAAGAAGCTGTTCGGTAGTAAGAGTGCCGAAGAGATGTGGGAAGGCGGCTTTGACGCCGGCGAAGGTGAGAGTCAGGACTCCATTAACCAACTACTACTGCCCTTTACGTACGACGAGCTCGGCGATCTCTACGGCCGCGCGTTTGGTCGCATTACCGATCAGCTCGTCGAGAATCTGGCGCCACTAATTATTTTGATCAACGACGGCAGTTCCACGTGGTCTCGAGGGGTGGAGGTTGACGATGAAGCCCTTTGATGTCGTACACAGCCCGTTACGTGTTGACGGTAGAGATGCCGTTCCGCACCCTCTCCTCATCGAGGCCAGTGCTGGCAGTGGTAAGACGTGGACGTTGGCCCACCTGGCCTCCCGCCTTCTTATTGAAGACGACATTGATCCCACCACCATGCTGGTTGTCACCTTCACTCGGGATGCGGCGCGAAATCTTCGGAGTCGCGTCCGGGACCAGCTGCGCAGTGTGGTGACGTTTCTTGAAAACCCCGAAGCGAATTGGGTCTCGTTTGAACGCAAAACCCGCGATGAACTCCAGGGTGTGGAGGAAGAAAAAATCGAGCTGGTGCTCTCAAACGACTGGCGTCAGGTCTACCGCCACCTCGATAGTCCCACCTGCACGGAGTGGTTGGCACGGGGCCTTCGCAAGCTCGGTGAACTCGACGGACTGCGGGCGCAGACCATTCACTCCTTTGCACAGGACTACTCCGACGCCCCGACCCGCCAAATCATGACGGGGGACCGTTTGAAGGCGCAGGCCTTTAATGAAGTGCTCGCGAGTGCGGTGCGAAAGTCTCCCGACCTCTACCTGCAGTTGAGCCAAATTTCCTTGGTTGAGCTCATCGAGAAATTGGCCTTTGACTACTACGACGCGGGCGGTCGTGGCTCCCACGTACCTCTGCCCCCCACGCTTCGTTTGGTACCCACCCAGGCCGACCTGGTGGATGACCCCCACCGAGACGTGGCTCTGTTTAGCCGCACAATTGTTGAGGACACGTCGCGTCGTTACGTCGAGCTCCTCGAAGCTGCCGGTCTCACCACGTTTGGTGACCTCTTGGTGGCGCTTCGCCGTCGCCTCGATGGACCACACGGCCGTGCTTTTAAGCAGGAGATGCGCCACAACTTCCGTGTGGTGATGATCGATGAATTCCAAGACACCGATCCCTTGCAGTGGTCAATCTTTGAAGATCTCTTCAAGGGCACCCCGGAAACTCGACTGGTCATGGTCGGTGACCCTAAGCAGGCCATCTACGCCTTTCGTTCGGGCAGTGTCGACACGTTCCTCGCCGTTCGCGATCAGTGCGAGCGCGATGGTGTGCCGATCTCGACATTGAACTTCAATCACCGCTCCACCGAAGGTGTGATCGACGCGGTGAACACGGTGTTCCTGGGAGCGTCATTCACCTACCCCGTGGCTAGCGCCACGTCATCGACCATCACCTTCGAGCCTGCGAGCGCCTGGCCCCAGTCAATGGAAAAGTCCACGAATCTCCTCGCCACGAGTGATCTCACCGCTTCGTTGCACGTCCGCGTGGGCAAGTATGAGGCGAATAGCGACACGACGGAGGCAGATGTCGTTCGTTACGTGCAACTGTTGCACGAACGAGGCGAGAAGTACTCCGATATTGCGGTGCTCTGCTACACCAATCGTCAGTGCATGATGGTTCAGTCGCAGTTGCGTGCGAATCACATTCCGTCCGTCTCGTCCTCCGATGATGATGTATTCAAGAGCCCCGCGGCGCTGCACCTCCGCCTGCTGTTGGCGGCCCTGGCCGAACCGGAGCATGTGGCCTACACCGCCGCGTTGGCGATGACTTGGTTTCGAGAGATTGAGAACCTGCACGTGCAGGTCAATGAAGTCGTGAGTGACTTTGCCCGCTTTGGCGTCTCGGCCGTGGTCCGCTTTATTCGAAGCCAGCAGGTGATGGAGACGACGCTCGCGACTCGCGATGGGGAGCGCAATATCACCGACCTACTGCACTTGACCGAGGCCTTGGCCAGGGAGTGCCGTGACATTCGTGCGTTGCCACTGCTGCTGACGTGGCTCGATGCCGCTCGCGAGACGCAGTCCAGTGACGAGAAGGTGGAGGCGCGCCGACTGGAGACTGAATCGGACGCCGTGCAGATCATGACGATTCATAAGTCCAAGGGTCTCGAGTTCTCAACCGTCCTGTTGCCCTACATGTTGCGCCAGTTTCCAAACGTTGAACGCTCCACGAGAGAGTACGAACGACTGAACGGAATTATTCGCTGGGACGACCCCGGTTGCGTCACGATTGATGTGGCCTCTCTCATACCCTGGGGCCAGGTGGCTGAGCGCAAACTCCGTCGTCGCGCCGATCTGGCAGCTGAAACACGACGCATGATTTACGTCGCGATGACTCGCGCGGTGCGTCACATAGTGACGTGGGTTCTAGTGCCCACCTCGAGTGGCTTCTATAAGCCCGAAAGCCCTGAATGGGTACGCATGTTTACGCAACGTGACGGCGAGGGAGTTACTTCGTCGGTTGCTAATCACCCGTTCCCAGTTATTCTCTCTGATTTTGTTCAGAGCAGTTCATTCCCGAAGCCAACCGATGATGTAGTTGTTGAGTACTTGAGGCCCCTCTGGAGTGACATCTCGAGCATCGCTCTCTCCAAGCACGGCAGCGCTCTTCCAGGCAGTGCGGCACCGGTTGGCGCAATCGATGACGCCCTAGATATTCCCGTGATTGCCACAGAAATAATCACAAAATACGTCAGTGATTCGCCGATTCCTCTGGCGTTCCGCGAGCGCCGTTGGTCGTATACGCAGATGGCCGAACGGCTCGGTGAGGCTCCGTCGATTGTGGCGTTGCCCGACAGCGAAGGCTTTCAGGGTGATGACGAATATTTGATTTCTCACAGTGATGCCATTGCGAGCAATGTCAAGGGCGCCTTTGGGGCACTGGCCGGCAAGGAGCTGGGCCGGGCAATTCATGCCGTATTGGAACACTCGGTCGGTCAAGTTGGCGTCGACGTGATTGCCCTGGCGAAGCGTGAACTCGCCAACGAGGGGCTGGCGGTGCCGGGCTCTGACTCGGTGCTGTATCGCACCCTCACTGCCGCCGCTACGACACCACTGACCTACCTCGATGGACGAAGCCTGACCGAGATTCCCGAAGGCCGCAGCGTTACAGAGATGCGCTTCATGGTTTCACTGGGGGAGACGGCACGTCCCGAGCAGATACGCGCCCTCGCTCGTGCGATGCGTGAGTTCGATAACTCGGGTGCCGATGGCCGCAGTATTTTCGACGCCTACTTCGCCACCCTTGAAGTGGCCGATGGATTCTCCGAAGGCTTCGCCGTAGGCAGTCTGGACCTGGTCTTCCAGCGCGATGACGACTCTTTTGTGATCATTGACTACAAGACCGATCAGATGCCGGGTGACGTTCGCCCCTTCGCCCCCGAAAAGATTGCTCGCTACATGAGTGCCCATGACTACGCCCTGCAGGCGACCCTCTATCTCGTAGCCCTCCATCGTCACCTAGTGCGAACGATGCCTCAGTACGATCCCGCCGTGCACCTAGGTGGAGCGGCCTATTTTCTGCTCCGCTCCGCGGCTCGCCCGGAAGATCCCATCGAGGATGGGTCGTTCCACTGGCGACCAAATCCCCGAGCCATTGTTGAGGCATCACGCACGCTGGGGGATCACTAATCATGGCGATAGAAATTCAGCGCAGTGATCGAATGCTGGCCTCCGCGATAGTGCGCCGGTTCGCCAATGAAATCGTCGAAGGACCGTGGTTGGACGTGCTGTGTGGCTTGGCCGCCATGGCCCGCCTGGACCACGTGGCCGTGGACCTCGATGGCGATGACCGCGTGGCGTGGGCTGGCGAACAGAGCGCCGAAGAGATTCGAAGCTTCCTGCACGCTCGCCTGGACCTCTGTGAAGTTGCCGCCAGTGCTGACGAAATTGGTCTGGTCGGGGCACCACTGGTCTTTGTCGGTGATCGGTATCTCTACCTCCGGCGACTGGCCGCCGCCGAAGAGCGCATCGCGCACTTCCTGCGTGATGCACGTAGTTCTACGCGGCCGTTGCTCGCCGGCATTGACTCGACCGCGTATGAAGCAGCCGGAGCGGCATTCGCGATTGACAATTCCCATGTGGGATGCATCGCCGAACTGCTCAATGAGCGCTCGGTCTCGATTCTCACTGGGGGGCCGGGAACCGGTAAGACGTGGTCGACCGCCCGAGCCCTCCGCGTCATTGATGAGCTGGCCGCATCGCAAGGTCTGTCGGCAGGTTCGTTGCGGTTCGCCATCACGGCACCAACGGCCAAGGCCGAGCGTCGCGCGAGCGAGAGTCTCGCGGCTAGTGCGACTGGTGACTGGCGCGTACTGGTCCAAGACACTGAGCGCAGTGGCACGCTCTACGGGCTCCTCGGCGTCAGTCCGGACAATCTCTCCAGAGCTGCATTACCCGCGCTCGACATCATCATTGTGGACGAAGTATCGATGGCCGATCTTCCGGTGCTTGACGCCCTCTTCAACGCGAACCGAGCGAGTGAACGGAATTGCCACATCCTGCTCGTCGGCGATCCGGATCAGCTGGCCTCAGTCAACGTTGGGGCCGTCTTGGCCGACGTGGTCGATGACACGGCCAACATGGAGTCCCTGATCACTCGCCTTTCAGTCGTCCAACGAACAAAGAACGACGCCCTCCCACTGTTGGCCAGCAGCATTCGCTCGGTACGCCACGATCCCGAGAACGTAGATACGGTGGTTGCGCAACTTCGCAGTTCACCGCCCGACATCTCTTTCTTTGAGGAACCGACCGAGGATGCGGTACACCAGCGCGTTTTCCAGCACGCCCGTCGACTCGTGCGAACGGCCCAACGAGGTGACGTGGCGCTCGCCCTCCTGCTGACTCGATCATTCACGATTCTCGCGGCCACACATCGAGGCTCCGGCTCTGTGCGCTACTGGAATGAGTTGGTGCGTTCGCACCTCGAGGAACTTCGCCTCGCCTCGCCTGGTCAGTTCAGTATTGGACAGCCCGTTCTAGTGACCCGTAATCAAAAGCACCTCGAGGTCTTTAATGGCGATCTCGGTGTCGTAGTGATGCACGATGGAACACTTCATGTCGCTTTTGCGAATCGCCCCCTCCTACCCCTCGCGGCAGTGGGCTACCTCGTTCCCGCGTGGGCGATGACGATTCACAAGAGTCAGGGTTCGGAGTACCGCGAAGTGGTCGCCTGTCTGCCGGGCGAAGAGAGCCCGCTGCTTTCGGCCGAGTTGATCTACACCGCGGTGACGCGAGCTATTCGCAAGCTGACCGTGGTGGGTAGTGAAGTGGCTCTCCGGCGCGCGGTGGTCAAGCGGATCAGTCGAGTCTCAGGCTTGACCTACCGTCTGAAAAATTAATCGCCTCATAGTCAGTTGCGGGGTTGGCTTCGCGTCCCACCACGCGTCACCTGCGCCGGGGACAACCACCGCACAGCGATATTGGCGTCGTCGCAATCGCGGGCCTCACTAACCTTCAGGTACGAGTTGAAATTGAGGCGTTGATGATTGTCTTTCTGCATGGTGTTCCCGAAACCGCGAGCCTGTGGGATGACCTTCGAACTGCGTTGCAAGAACCCAGTATCGCCCTCTCGCTCCCAGGATTTGGTGCTCCCCGCCCGCCCGGTTTCACGTCGACGAAAGACGACTACCTCACGTGGCTCATTGCGGAATTGGAAGCACTGGGTGAACCAGTGGACTTGGTTGGTCACGACTGGGGTGCCATCTTGACCCTGGAAGTAGCGCGTCGACGTAGCGACCTACTCACTTCTTGGACGGTCGATCTCGCGAACGCACTCCACCCGAACTACGTCTGGCACGGCCTGGCCGATATTTGGCAGACCCCCGAGGTAGGGGAGCAGTTCTGGACTGATCAGCTCGCCACGTCACTGGCCGATCGCTCCGGGGTCTTCCAACTCTTTGGCGTCCCCGAAGCAGGTGCCCTGAAGCTGGCCGAGATGGCCGATGCTCAAATGGCCGAGTGCATTTTGAGTCTGTATCGCTCGGCCACGCCAAACCCCCACGCCGATTGGGGTGGTGCCTTGACTCACTGCCTGGCCCCCGGCACCGTCCTGATTACCGAAAACGATGCCTTTGGCGATGCCGCCCTGGCCACTGGTGGGCGCTGGAAGATCCCGCGGGAAGCGCCAGAATGATCAGTCAAGCTGTGGCGGCTATGCGCGAAACGGAGAAGTAGTGAGAGTCCTCGTCAACGGTGTCCGCATTTACTTCGAGGTCGTAGGGGAGAAGCTGGAGCTCGTCGATGGAGCCATAGTGGAAAAGCCCACGCTCCTCGTTCTTCATGGGGGCCCGGGCTTCGACCACCACGGGATGCGGGGCTTCTACGACCGCTTCGCCGATGTGGCCCAAGTCATCTACCTCGATCACCGAGGGAATGGCCGCAGCGAGCGTGGGCCCATAGAGTCGCTTAACCTCTTTCAGTGGGGTCGAGATATCGAGAGCTTCTGCGAGGCTCTCGATATTGAAAAGCCCATTGTCCTGGGCCATTCCTTCGGTGGCTTTGTCGCCGAGTCTTATATGACCCAGTTCCCCGAGCACCCGGGAGCAGTTGTCCTGTCGTGCACTCAGGGCCGGAGCGATCCCGGCGAAGCTAGTTACGCCGTCTATCGCCGACTGGGTGGTTCCGAAGTCGAAGCGGCCGCCCGAGCATTCTTCACTGACCAGAACTTCGAAAACATGTTGGAATTCCAGCGCCTCTGCCGGCCCCACTACAACCAGAGTGATTCGACGCCTTGGCCTCTGCGCGCCGGCATCTTCACACCCGAAACCCTGGTTTATTTCTGGCGTGATGGCGTCGGTCCCAACGAGGGCGCTTGGCGGGACTTCAATTTCCTTCCCCAGTTCGACAAAGTTGTCTGCCCGGTCCTCGTGCTCGGAGGCGAGGATGACCCCGCCTGCCCGATTGAGTTTCAAGAGGAAATTCTCGCTGTGCTGCCCCAGGGTCTTGGTGAGTTTCATCGCTTCGAGAACTGTGGTCACGGAACACACGTAGATCACCCCGAAAGAACTGAAGCAATCATTAGAAAATTTCTCGCACTAACGCCGTAGTGGCGGTCACCGTCGCTCGGCTCCGGTTACCCGGTAGCCCCCTAGTCTCTCTGAGAAAACGAAACACTCTCGAGGAGTTCTATGACGTCCGTCTTTCTTTCCGGTGCCAGTGGTTACATCGGCAAACACATCGCGCTGCAATTGCTGAACGAGGGATACACCGTTCGAGCCTCGGTCCGATCTTCCGCCAAGGCCGACGAAGTAATCGCCGCGGTCACGCCGCACCTCGCAGATGCGGCCGCAATCAACTCCTTGTCCTTCGTAGAGCTCGACCTCTTGAGCGACAGTGGTTGGACGGAAGCTCTTCAGGGAATTGACGTCTTGATGCACACGGCCTCACCGTTCACGATTGACAAAGTCAAGGATGAGAACGTCCTCATCCGCCCGGCAGTCGACGGAACGCTCCGCGCCCTTCGCGCCGCACACGCCGCTGGCGTTAAGCGCGTCATTCTGACCTCTTCAGTTGCCGCCATTGAAGGTGTCGAGCTGGCCCCGGGCGCCACGGAGCACGATGAGACCAACTGGACGGATGTTTCGTCGCCCCTTGGCAGCGACCCCTACACCAAGTCCAAGACGCTCGCCGAACGGGCTGCGTGGGACTACGTCGCCAATGAGGCACCCGAGATTGCCATGACGACCATTAACCCCGTCATGGTCTTAGGTGCGCCGCTCGATCGGAACTTCGGAGCTTCCGTGAGTGTGCTCGAGCGAGTCTTGAGTGCGAAGGATCCCGCGATGCCTGACATCGCCTTCTCCATTGTTGACGTGCAAGACGTGGCCATGATGCACGTGAAGAGCATTGGTATGAAAGAAGCTGAGGGCCAGCGCTACATCGCGTCGTCCGACACCATGACGTTCGTTGAAATTGCCAAGGTTCTCAAGCGTGCATTCCCGAACAAGAAAATTGTTACGCGACAGGCGCCCAAGTTCCTCATGCTGCTGCTGGCACTCTTTGACGCTCAAATCAGGTCTATTGTTCCAAGGTTGGGGAAACCACTTCGCATCAATTCGAAGAAGGCGCAGTCAGCGTTTGGTCTGAGCTTCATTGGTGTCGAGCAATCGATTGTGGAAACGGCAACCTTCTTAATGGCGGAAACCGGCAAATAGCCGACGCCCCGGGATCGCTAACGGGGCTGTTCGCCAACGATGCTCGCCCGCTCCATGACGCGTCGTTGGGGCCAGTAGTCGCTGAGGGCGAAGTGCTGCACGGCCCGATTGTCCCAAAAAGCGACCGAATGTGGTTCCCATTGGAAGCGGCACTGGTACTCGAGCACGTTGGCCTGTGAGCTCAAGAAGTCAATGAGGTCGTGGCTCTCGGCCGGACTTAAGCCAACAATTGACTCGGTGAATGCCCGGTTGACGTAGATTAACTTCTTGCCCGTCTCACCGTGCGTGCGAACGACGGGCTGGACCGTTGGGGGATACTTCTCGTGCGTGGCGGCACGTCCCGCGTCGTCGAGCGTGTGTCCGAAGGCCTTAGTGAAGTCGTTGACGGCCTTGAGGTCGGCAATCTCATCCTTCATCTTCTGGCTGAGACCTTCGTAGGCGGCGTACATGTCGCAGAAGGAGGTGTCGCCTCCGATGGGAGGAATTTCAATGGCGTGGAGCACGGCCGCGGCCGAGGGGAGAGCCCGCCACGGAACATCGGAGTGCCACACATTCTCGAAGCCACCGACGGTGGCCTCTTTCTCAAAGCGGACCAGCTCCGGCTGACTGGTGTTGGCCGGAATAAAGGGGTGAATCTCGAGGTCGCCAAATCGACGGGCAAAGGCAACGTGCTCGGCGGGGGTCAGGGGCTGGTCACGGAAGAAAATGACTTTGAAGTCCAGTAAGCATCGACGCAATTCGGCTACGAGTGCATCGTTGATCGGCTTGGTGATGTCGACGCCATCAACGATGCCACCAATAGTCGCACCCAACTGCTTAACGGTGAAACCGGAGTAGGTGAGCGTGCTGAGTCGCTCGCGCTCTTCAGCCAAGTGTGTCACTGGACCAACCATGACTTTGAATGGCTGCAATTTAACTCTCTGAGGCTTCACTATTGCGGCCGGGTCGATGATTGAAGTCACTGGATTCTCCTGTTGGGATGTCGGGCAGTTATCCACCCGGTCCCGTTGTTGATCATCAGACTATTACGGCCGACCCACCAGTTCTGCTGGTGATTTGGGTGACGTTTAAGCGGTAGGTGGAGCTTGGCCGACTCAAAATCCTTGACGGAGACTTTGACGTTGGGTATTCTTACGGCAACTTACGTCTCCTGGCGATGGCCGGAGGAGGAGTTTCGATGCCACGCCAACTTCACCGCTTTGCTGTTACGGGAGTCCTGCTCGCGCTCCTCTCCTTCGCCACCCCGCTGATGGCCTCAGCCGATCCGGTTAGCACGGGCACTCCGGTACAAATCAGCCACGCCTTTGTCACGGGACAACCACCAGCATCGCAATTCCGAGGTAGCACCAAGGGCGACGGCTGGGGATTAGCTATCACTTCTGATCACGTGTACAACCTCTTTCATCACCAGCAGCACTTCACGGTTGACTGTCATCTCACCGCTACGGCCGCCGAGTGCGCGCACTACCCGAGTGTTGTGAGCGATGGACTGAAAGGCTTTTCCACTCCGATGAGCGCGTCACTGTGGACCGTACCGACCGAAAACCGCCTCTACGCCTTCGCCTACCAGTACGCCACGAAGTCAGCGGGTGTGGTTTGCATGAAGACAGACCAACCGCTCACTCCCTACTGCGGCTTTACCCGTCTTTCGGAAAACAACCAGGCCGGTTACGCCTCGGGCTATTCACTGGTTTCAAACACCGTCACGATAGGCAAGCGCCACTACGCGTGGAACGGTATTCCGGCCGAGAACACCGCTTCAAGAAATACCTTGATGTGTTACGACGAAACGACACACGCGGCCTGTGTCAATCAGCCGTATCGAGTTCCCACGGGATCGACCTCGTCGATCCGCCCTAACCGGAATGTCGCCCAGCTCCTGAGCGCTGGTAACCAGGTGATTGTGACATCGACTGGCTTGGACCGCGTGGAAAAGGCCGGCTGTTTTGATGTGGTCACGCAGACCGAGTGCGACGGAATCTGGCCCATTCATCTCCCCGAAGGGGCTAGGCCAGTCTCGTCGGTCCCACTGCCGTTACTTGATGCCCAAGGTGCTCGCATCGGCGTTTGCTTTGAAGGTCCCACGATGCCGTGCGTTGACCTCACGGGTCATGACGTCGATACGCCCCGCGGATTGGCGGCAAGCGTCAATACGGCGGTGGTCGAAGACTTCAACGGTGAGCCCAGCGTGGTTGGATCTCGCGTCTATGTAGCCATGGGCAATATCCGCAATTACGGCGACAATAAGGTGGCTTGTTACGACTTCGCCACCGAGTCAACCTGCGCCCATTTTCCGTTCCGCCCCTCGAGTCTGAGTTTGCTCTACACAACGAACCAAGATCCCCAGGTGCCCTCGTGTATCTGGCTGAACGCCGACGGTGGTTCGAGCCAGATCCAAAACTTCGATGCCTACACGACTAAAAACTGCGGGCTCCACGCACAGCGCGTCTTGGTCTCTGGCTTTATCGAGCCACTCGCTGAATGCGATGCCGTGAGCTATCAGAAGTTGACGATTACTAGCCCAATCCCCAGCGCCTACTCCAACGGTACCGTTACCTTCGAGAATGGCAGCGGCAATCCAATCTCTGGTGTTGCGACCCAGCCCATCGATAGCAATGGGGAAGTAGACCTTTCCAGTCTGGGACTGCAGAATCACCCCCGCTTTGTTCAGTTCAGCATTTCGATTCCCGGGGCCCAACATCACCCCATCTCGATGTCGCTGGAATGGACCGCGGCCTATCACCCCGAATGCGCACTCCGCAATCAAGTGGTGACGGTGATTCCAACCACTTCGACCACCGGGCCCTCAACTACGACTTCGACAACGGATCTTTCCACCACGACATCCATCCCAGTGACCAGTACAACGG
>JBAXMO010000023.1:0-13866 GCA_037134255.1 Actinomycetes bacterium
AGATGGCGCTCAATGCTCGACGCTGGGCGCCCGTCAGTTCAAAACGGTGACCCGCTAAGAACCGGTGGACCAAGGGGTGTGAGTCGTCGCTCAGCCCACCGGGGGGAATATCGAGATCGGCCGGCGAGATGACGTGCTGAATGCCGAGAGCCTCACGCTCAATACGTGAGCGGCGGAGGGCGAGGAGGAGCTGGAGTCGCAAGAATTCATCGAAGACGAGTCGACGTCGCGCCGGTGGAACGTCGGCGAGATCACTCGGGGCGTGGATACCAGTAAAGGCCACGGAGCGCGTCACCAGGTCGTGACGTTGACGAAGTACCTCATCGAGTGGATCGGTGAGTTCACCAGCGCGACGCAGCGACTCTTCGACGAAGCCACCAATCTCCCAACTGGTGAAGCCGGCCTTGCCCGAAGCGGGGTAGATCGGCACGACGCGTCCGACGCGACTGGGGTCTCGCTCCACACCGGAGGCCCCCACGATGACGTCGACAACGGGATTTGTCATCTGGCGCGCACCGCGGTACTCGGTAACTTTGCCGAAGAACATCGCTTGGGTCCCGGCTGTTAGCTGACGCTCGCGCCAGACCTGGTTGAAAAAGACAATCTTGATGGCGTCGGTACCGTCACTGACGGTGGCCTCGACCATGGCTTTGCCACTCTGCGCTCGGCGTGAGGTGATCTTGGAGACTTCGGCGAAGATCGCGATCTCTTCACCAACGTTCAAATCGCTCAGGTCGACCTGACGCGTGCGATCGACGTACCGACGGGGGTAGGTCGTGATGAGATCAAAGACCGTTTCGATTTCCATCTGGGCGAGGGCGGCGGCCCGCTTCTCGCTGACGTGACGTAGTTCGCTGACCGCAATGTCCGCGAGTCGCCGTAGTGGACGGGGACCCGTGGTCGTCACTACTCGATGCCGAAGAGATACGGATAGAGCGGTTGACCACCGGGGTGGGTCTCCACTTCTACATCCGGGTACTTCTCGTGCAAGAACTCGGTAATACGGCGAGTGTTGGCCTGGGTGGCACCCTCACCCTCGATGATGGTGATGAGTTCGTGTTCGGGGGTCATCAACTTCTCAAAGAGTCGGTTGGCGGCGGAAGACACTGACTCGGCGATAGAAATAACACCCTTGCCGGTCAGTCCGATCCAGTCGCCGACGTGCACTTCGCCGGCGTCGGTCGTGGTGTCGCGGACGGCTTGGGTGATCTCGGCCGCAATGACGCGCGAGGCCGCCTCGGACATCTCTTTGGCGTTCTCCGCAGCGGAAGCGCTCGGGTCGTAGGCAATCAAAGCCGCGAAACCCTCCACGATGGAGTTCGTCGGAACAACGGTGACTGGGAAGTCAACGAGCGTTCCAACCTGTTCGGCAACGGGACGGATGTTCTTGTTGTTCGGCAGAATAACGACCTCGGCCGATCCCGTCGACTTGGCCGCTTCGACCAACTCGGCCGTACTCGGGTTCATGGACTGGCCGCCCTTGACCAAGGTCCGCACTCCGAGGGAGCGGAAGATTCGGGCCACGCCCTCCCCTACGACCACGGCCACAATCGCCGTCGGCGGAGCCGGTTCGTCAGAGACATCGTCCTCGTGATCGGCGCGACCTTCGCGAACCCACTTCTCTTCCACGACTTCGTCGAGGAGGTCAGTGATGCGAATCTGACGGGGCCGTCCGGCGTCCAGGGCCGCCTCAATGGCCGCGCCGATGTCGTCGGTGTGGATGTGACAGTTGTAGAGACCCTCACCGCCCACGATCACGATGGAGTCACCAATACCGGCCCATACTTCCTTGAAGGCCGACATCTTGGAGTCCTCGGCGTCGAGGAGGTACATGACTTCGTAGCGCAGATCGGCAATGCCGCCCTCGCCGTGCTCCTTGCTCGGCTCTTGGGCGTGCACCTCGATGGTGTCGAGCTCGGGGGCAATCGGCAGCGGGTCACCAGTGACGACGTGACTAAAGGCGTCGAGCAACAAGAGCAGCCCGGTACCGCCGGAGTCAACGACGCCGGCCTGCTTGAGAACGGGGAGCTGTTCGGGGGTGTAGGCCAATGCGGCGGCCGCGGCTCCACGAGCCGAACGAACCACGTTCTCCATCGATCCCGTGGCACTCGACGCACCAACGGCGGCGGCGCGGGCCACCGACAAGATGGTGCCCTCGATCGGACGGACCACGGCCTGACGGGCGAGGATGTCGGCGTGCGTCAACGCATCGGCCAAGGCCGCGGGCTCGATGGCGTCGCTATCACGCAACTTCTCCATGAGGCCCCGGAGTAACTGCGACAAGATGACCCCGGAGTTACCACGGGCACCCATGAGCGATCCGTGAGAGACGGCCTTACAGACCGCCAGCATGTCGGGGTCGGCGGCCAGCTCGGGGAGTTCGGCCACCACTGACTCGATGGTGAGGGTCATATTCGTGCCGGTGTCGCCGTCGGGGACGGGGTAGACATTTAGGCGGTTTATGACCTCTTTGTGCGAACGAAGGAGATCTGCGTAGGTAGTGATGACCTTGTGGAGGTCAGCAGCCGACAGGGTCGTGAGATTGGCCATTGAGGGAAATGCTACAATCGAAACTCGGTATTGCGGTGGGTGTTGGACCTACCCCGACCTCAGACTTTCTAGGAGAACGAACATCATGGCCTCAGTTTGCGAACTTTGCGGCAAGAAGCCCAACTTCGGTATGAACGTTTCCCACTCCCACCGTCGCACAAAGCGCCGCTGGGACCCAAACATTCAGCGCGTTCGTGCCGTTATTAACGGTTCACGTACCCGCGTGAATGTCTGCACTGGCTGCCTGCGCTCCGGCAAGGTCACCAAGCCAGTCCGCAGCACCTACTCGGCCTAAGCCGTTTCGTTACAGCTCGTGCTGCCAGCCGGCACGAGGTAACGGTTCCCCTCGAAGTGTTCGGACGTTCATGTCCCGTACGACTAATCCAATCGCGATAGGCGCACGGAGGCCCCGGCGCAAGTACGTATCAATCAGTCGGTCGGGATCGGCCGTGGTCATCACGAGTTCGTAGTCCTCGCCTCCCCCGATTGCTTCGTACTCAGTACAACCCTCGGCGATCGGCAGGTCGGTGAGCACAAATCCCACACGCGAGGCGTCGGCCAATCGATTGAAGTCGAGTCCCAGCCCGTCGGAGAGATCCATCATGGCGTTCACTCCGGCGTGACGAGCGGCCAAACCCTCTTCAAGGCGGGGCCAAGGTCGGCGGTGGGCCACAACCAGTGGATGGTCGAGTGGAGCGCCTTCGCGCCGGAGACGAAGACCGGCCGCCGAGCGACCGAGTGGCCCAGTCACAAAGATGGTGTCACCGGGTCGCGCGTCGGTCCGCAAGATCGATCCCTTGCCCGGGGTTTCACCGATCACGGTGACGGCCACGGAAACATCACGTGAACGAGTGAGGTCGCCACCGACGATGGGACAGTTCGTCATCGACGCGGCGTCGGCGATGCCGCGGTGCAACTCTTCGAGGTCGGTGCCGGGTGGCGAAGAGACGGCCACCACGGCCGCGCGAGGTCGACCACCCATGGCGGCCAGGTCCGAGACGGCTGAGGCCACGGCCTTAAATCCCAGGTCCTCGAGCGGGAAGAGGCTGCCGTCGAGGTGGACCCCGAGGACGCAGACGTCGGTCGAAATCAGCGCTTCCCCAACAATTGGGGCTAAAACGGCGGCATCGTCTCCAATGTGTACCTCGCCGGTAGGGATTGTGCGCCGACCCAGGATTGCAGCGATACGCTCCAAGACGGCATCCTCGCGCCTAACTGGTTCCTGAGAAGGGACGGGTGGGAAGTTAGACGTGGGCAACGCCGCGTCCCTCATGGACGTCGTGACTTGTCACGATCGTAAAGAAAGAAGAAATGGTGTCAGCCCCAACCAACAACCAACAACTCATCCAATGGGTTGAAGAAGTCGCAGCACTCACTACCCCTGATCGTATCCACTGGTGCGACGGTTCGGCGGAAGAGTACGACGAGCTATGTCAATTACTAGTTGATAACGGAACGTTCACAAAGTTGTCAGACGCCAAGCGTCCAAACAGCTACTACGCCGCCAGCGACCCCGGCGACGTCGCCCGCGTCGAAGACCGCACCTACATCTGCTCGCAGAACGAAGCTGATGCCGGCCCGACCAACAACTGGACCGAGCCCGCAGCCATGCGCGAAACCCTCAAGGGCTACTTCGCCGGTTCCATGAAGGGCCGCACCATGTACGTGGTCCCCTTCTCCATGGGACCACTCGGCTCCAACATCTCGCACATCGGTGTTGAGATCACTGACTCGGCCTACGTGGCCGTCTCGATGCGCATCATGACCCGTATGGGTAAGGGTGCCCTCGAGGTTCTCGGTGACAAGGGTGAATTCGTGCCCTGCCTGCACTCGGTCGGCATGCCCCTCGCCGAAGGCCAGGTCGACGTGCCGTGGCCCTGCGACGCGGAGAACAAGTACATCGTCCACTTCCCCGAGACCAAGGAGATCATTTCCTACGGTTCGGGCTACGGCGGCAACGCGTTGCTCGGCAAGAAGTGCTTCGCCCTGCGTATCGCCTCCACCATGGCTCGCGACGCCAACTGGCTCGCCGAGCACATGTTGATCTTGAAGCTCACCAGCCCTGCGGGCGAGACCCGGTACGTCACCGGTGCCTTCCCGAGTGCCTGTGGCAAGACCAACCTTGCAATGTTGATCCCCACCCTGCCCGGCTGGAAGGTCGAGACGGTCGGTGACGACATCTGCTGGATGAAGCCCGGACCTGACGGCCGCCTCTACGCCATCAACCCCGAAGCTGGATTCTTCGGCGTGGCCCCCGGTACAAATATGGACACCAACCCCAACGCGATGTACACGATTGAGGCCAACTCCATCTTCACCAACACGGCCCTTACCGCTGACGGCGACGTCTGGTGGGAAGGCATGGGCGACGCACCAGAAGGCATGACCGACTGGAAGGGTCAGCCCTGGAGCAAGGAGTCCGGCACGCCGGCCGCGCACCCCAACGCCCGGTTCACGACCCCAGCCGCCCAAGACCCCGCAATTGCCGCCGAGTGGGAAGACCCCGCCGGTGTACCAATCGACGCCGTCTTGTTCGGTGGTCGTCGCGCCAGCGTGATTCCACTGGTCTTCGAGTCGTTCGACTGGGACCACGGTGTGTTCCTCGGCTCGATCATGGCTTCCGAGACCACGGCTGCAGCTGCCGGTGCCGTTGGCAACTTGCGTCGCGACCCCTTCGCCATGCTCCCCTTCTGTGGCTACAACATGGCCGACTACTTCGGCCACTGGCTAAACATGGGTGCCGTCGCTGACGCCAGCAAGTTGCCGAAGATCTTCTACGTGAACTGGTTCCGCAAGGGTGACGATGGCCGCTGGCTCTGGCCCGGGTACGGCGAGAACAGCCGCGTTCTCGAGTGGGTCTTTGAGCGTTGCGCCGGTCGTGGCGATGCCGAAGAGACGCCCATTGGTTTCGTACCGAAGAAGTCGGCCATCAACGTTGAGGGGTTAAACGTCTCCGACGCCGACCTCAACGAACTGTTGACGGTCAACCTCGACGAGTGGCGGACCGAAGTTGGCAGCATCCGCGAGCACTTCGCCACCTTTGGTGACCACTTGCCCGCTACGTTGCACGCTCAGGTTGATGCTCTCGAAGCTCGACTGAAGTAACTAGCGCGCGAAGCGCCGACCGAGCCCGTACACCAGGCCAGTCGTCAAACATATAACTGCGATAACCCCGTCGCCGATAGTGAACTCCATCGCTATCGCGACGGGGATTATTGCGCCCACGACCCAAAGTAATTGCTGGCGTACGGCGAACTTCGCGAAGGTCCGACCCTGATGTCCCGGAGCGACATGTTGCTGGGTTATCGAATCAAAACTCGGTTGGGCTACTGCCCCCACGAGGCCGATGACCCCCGAGAGCAATATTTGTCCTATTAGCGAGGGCTTCCACGCGAGGTAGCCGGCCACGACGGCGAGCACAATGTGCGACCAGGCCAGCAAGGTGGAGTCGTCACGGGTGCCGTGAAAGCGAGTCACAATCGCCAGTCCCACCAAGGATCCGAGACCCGTCATCCCGAGGGCCCACGCGTACCACGTGAGTGAGGCTTGCTGGCTGCGGAGCCCAAAGACCAGCAAGAAGCCGAGGAAGCCAATCGCGAAGCGCAGGAGCGCCATGGCCGTTAACCCCCACGTCACCTCTACGTGATTCACGCCATCGTGAACTAATTCGAACGCCGTGGCCGAGGTCCGTTGGCGCAAGGGCGAGGCCTTTCGGAGACGAAAACTCGCCATTCCGGCCAACAAAAAGACGAGTGCCGCGAACTGGAGCACGCTCGAGGCACTCAGTGCCTTCAAAATCGCGCCACCCAGCACGCCGGCCATCAAGCCTGCTCCGGTGCCGAGCAGGGTCAGCTGCGCGTTGAAGCCCGCGAACCCCTTGTTACTTGTGACGGGACGGTTCGTCGTCGGCCATCCCGACTCGTCGAGAGACTCCGTGCGCTGAGAGAGCTGATCGGTGCGAGCCATCTCGGGCACGAGCGTGCCTCGGGTTACTACGTAGAGCTTGGAGGCCACGAGAACGGCAAAGGCCTCTGGGAATAAGAGCCAGGAGTTCAGGTGTCGACTCATCATCCAACAGAGCACCACCCGGCTCAGACCCGAAACGGCCACGATGATGCGACGTCCATTGACGGATCGATCGATCAGCGGTCCCAGGATGGGTGACACCACAGCGAAGGGAGCGAAGGTCAACAAGAGGTAGGCCAACACCTTGCTCTTAGCCTCAGTGGGACTCACGGAAAAGAAGAGAGAACCGGCGAGTGAGACGGTGACCAGGGTGTCTCCGGCCGTCATCCCTACGTGCACGGCCGCGAGCCGACCAAAGCTCGTCTTTTGGTCGAAGAGATCGCGCAGGGCGACCCAGGCAAGAGAGAGGAAACCGCGACGCTTCATTACCCCGTCAGGCTACGACCTGGTGCGCGAAACCTACCGCCTCCTGCTAAAACAACGCCATGCACTTATCGTGGTTTTTTAGCAATCTGCCTTTTGCGTTTCTGACGGCACTGGCCTGGGCCCTGTTGGCCTTCGCGACCTCCCTGGTCGTCAAGCGTCACGCCATCATCGACGTTTTTTGGGGTTCGGGATTTCTCGTAGTGCTCATCGAGAGCCTGCTGGTGAGTCACCTCAAGAGCGCGCCCGAGCACGTATCGATGCACCTCTCAAATCACACCGTTAACCACGGACTCCACCTGGCCCTCCTCATTGCGGTCGCCCTCTGGTCGCTTCGCCTCTCGATCTACCTCGCGCTGCGTCAGCGAGGCACTGGCGAAGACACTCGGTACGTGGCCATCCTGGCTAACACCAAGGGATCGAACGACAACGTGAAGGCCCTCAAAATTATCTACTTCACCCAGGGCACGCTGCTCTTCCTGGTCTCCATTCCCCTCCAATTCGTGGCCTTTGCCAATCACGTAACGCTCCCCGCTCTCACCGTCGTCGGCCTGGCCTTGGCCCTCATCGGATTTGGCTTTGAAGCCATTGGAGACGACCAGCTCCGACGATTCATTGCCAACCCGGATAATCACGGCACGACGATGAACCGGGGACTGTGGAAGTACACCCGCCACCCCAACTACTTCGGCGAGGCCGTGTTGTGGACGGGGTACTACCTCGTAGCCTGCTCCGTACCCTGGGGATGGACCACGATCGGCTCAGCTCTGTTAATGATTTATCTCGTTGCCAACCTCTCGGGCAAGCCCATGTTGGAACGCAAGCTGAAGAAGACGCGGGCCGGCTACGAGGAGTACATTGCCACCACCAGCTCGTTCTTTCCCCGACCACCGAAGCGAACCAAGTAAGGAGAATCATGTTCGACATCATTCCTAAGGCCCTCCACGTCGGACAGAACGACTTGCCCTTCGTGGACATTGGTGACGGTTCCTCCATGCAGGTTCTCCACATCGACCTCGCCCGCGATCTCTGGGTCGTTCGCACCCGCTTCCAGCCCGGCTACCAAGTGATGACCCACCGCCACACCGGCGACGTCTACGCCTTTACGTTGAGTGGATCGTGGCACTACCTCGAGTTCCCCGAGGTCAATCTGGCCGGTAGTTATCTCTTTGAACCGGCCGGATCGACCCACACGTTGAACGTGCCGGCGAGCAATACCGAAGTGACCGATGTCTTCTTCGCCATCTTTGGCAAGAACGAGAACCTCGACGCCGACGGCAACGTCGTTTCCGTCTGGGATGCCGAGTTCATCAACAACGTCTACCGACTGCTCTGCGAGGCCCAGGGATTCCCCGCGCCCTGCATTATCGGCGTCGAGATCGTCTAGTTAGAAAAACAACCCTGCCGGTAGATGGTCTCTGGCAAGCGTCCTTCCACGCAGGTCACCGCACGGTCAGTGGGCCACCAACTGTTGCGATCGGGCCGCCATTTCAGCACCATGGTCACGCCAATAGTTTCGGTACCGACATTCATATCGGCCCACAGGTAAGCCCACGAGCCTTCGCAAGCAAACCCCGTGACGGCAACGACCCGGGCGGAACCTGCATCGTTGACACCATCAGTCAAGAATTGGGCTGCACACGACTCGGTGGCCGTTATCGAACTCTGCGTGGCCGAACTTCGCGTGGCCCCAAGGAGTAACAGGGACATGGCGCAGAGTGCGGCCAGAGCGAGGCGGAATGGCTGCATGCCCCAGTTGACCACGCCAGACATAGAGTGGGCGTGCACCCCCAAACCGAGGAGTCATCATGCTGATTGTTACCACCAACGACGCGCCGGGCTACAAGATCACCAAGCTGATTGGTGAAGTCTCAGGGCTCACCGTGCGCACCCGCCACATCGGCTCTCAGATTGGCGCATCGCTAAAGTCCATCGTGGGTGGCGAATTGGCCGGAATGACCAAGCAGCTGGCTGAAGCTCGCGAAGAGGCGATGGAGCGGCTCTCTGAAAATGCTCGCCAGGCTGGCGCCAACGCCATCATCGCCATGCGTTTTGACTCCAACGAGTTAGGCGGTATCTACCAAGAGATACTCGCCTACGGCACCGCTGTCGTTATCGAACCACTGAACTAATCAGTTGTCGTCTCTTCGGCGACCAGTTCATCAATCCGGGCCCGCCACGAAATGCTCTCGGTCGAGATACCTTCGTCGTGCATCGAGTCGCGTTCACTCCGCAGGCGTCGCGCCACGGCGGAAAGATTCTTGGGTAGTGCGGACCGCACGAGATCGCGTACGTACTGCGCCAGCGCTGGTGCCGAACCTTCGGTCGAGACCGAGACAATGACCGGTCCGTCACGATGGACGGCCGTGAAATAGAAGTCACAACGTGACGGATCGTCGACCACGTTGAGCCAGATACCTCGGGCCTTAGCTTCCGCAACAACCAGATCGTTGACCGCACCGACACCGGTAGCGGAGATAACGAGTTGAAAACCCTCGAGATCGCCCGGCTGATAGGGCCGAAGAATCAACGTGGCCGAATCGGGCGTCGGCTCCAGCACCTCCGTCGTGATGACCGTGATGTCGGCTCCAGCGGCTTCCAGCAGGGCAATCTTGCTGGAAGCGACGCGACCGGCCCCGAGCACCAGGACACGCTTGCCCGTGAGATTAAAAGCGAGCGGCAGCACTACCAGGCCGCCGTGGCCAACTCTGTGGTGATGTCGTTCAACGACATGGCTGCCACGGCACCAATCACGATGATGGCGGGATTGGCAATCTCCGTGTTTCCGAGTCGCTGCAACGTGGTGCGCACCGTGCGCTGTGAAGCGGTGTAGGCCCGCTCAATCACGGCCACCGGTGTGTCGGGAGTCAACCCACCAACGACGAGCTGACGGGCTATCTCGGCTCGATGAGCCACACCCATCAAGACCACGAGGGTGAGTTCGGGATTGGCCAAGTGGACAAAGGAGTTGCACTCCCCATCAATCAGGTGACCCGTGACAATCGTCACGCCGCGTGAGACGCCACGGTGAGTAACTGGGATACCGGCGGCTAGTGGACCGCTCAGAGACGACGAGAGTCCAGGGATTATTTCAAACGCAACGCCGGCGCTGGTGAGAGCTAGCGCCTCTTCCCCACCGCGACCAAAGACGAAAGGGTCACCACCCTTGAGTCGTACCACGCGACGACCCGAGCGCCCAAGTTCAATCAGTAACTCATTGGTGGCTTCTTGGCTAGAGGACTGACCCGGGGTCTTGCCGACGTCGTAGCGATCAGCCAATGGCGGGATGAGATCTAAAACAGAGCGATCAACAAGGCGGTCGAAGACGACAACCTCGGCGGCGGCAATGGCACGAGCGGCACGGACCGTGAGCAGATCAGCCTCACCGGGTCCGGCGCCAACCAGTTGGACCGTCACTTTGAGCTCCAACGATTCGCAAAGTCCCCGAATGACTCGTCGACGTCTCCGTCGCTCTGCCACGCGTCAAAGAGTGGTGCGACAGCGTCAGCCAAGTCGGCCAACTTGACCTTCTCTTGGAACAAGGTGGCTAGTCGATCGCCCTGGCGCGAGCCACCGACGTAGATGTCGTAGGTCGACTTAGTGCGACCCACGATGCCGATTTCAGCGACGGCCGGGCGGGCGCAGCCGTTGGGGCAGCCCGTCATGCGCAGCGCCACCGGACGACGCTCGAGACCCCGGCTCGAAAGGGCCCTTTCGAACTGAGTGACGACCGAACCAAGGACTCGCTCGGACTCAGTGAGGGCCTGACCGCACGTCGGCAGAGCGGGGCAGGCCAGCGCGGTGCGCTCAATCGAACCCAGTACCTCCGCCTCACGTACCGAAGCATCACGGAGGAGTTGATCAACAAAAGGGCGCTCGTCAGCGCTGACACCATCGATGATGATGTCCTGCTGGGGGGTGAGAAGAAACTTGACCGGAAGCGCCTGAGCGATTTTACGTAGGGCGGTCCGGGTCTGGCTCGTCTCATCGTCACGGATACGACCAGCGGCAACGCGAACGCCAACTCGCCAGGTACCGTCATCGTGACCGTGCCATCCGAGGTGGTCACTCCGGTCAAAGTTCGCTGGCAGAGGCAGCGGAGCCGCAAGTTCGTAGCCGAGACGATTATGGATTTCGGCCCGGAAGGCCTCCAGACCAGCATCGGCGAGGACGTACTTCAGGCGTGCCCGCTTGCGGTCCGTGCGGTCGCCCAGATCCTTGTAGGCATCTACAACGGCCGCAATGACTTCTTCGACTTGGGAGCGTGGAACAAAACCCAACACTTCGCCGAGACGTGCGAAGGTGTGCTCGTGGGCGTAGTTACGGCCGAGCCCACCACCAACGACGAAGGTGAAGCCCTCGCCGAGATCGGGGTGAGTTCCAGGGATCATCCCAAGGTCTTGAGCGAAGACGTCAACACAGTTCTCGTCAGGGTGGGCAATGGCGATTTTAAACTTACGGGGGAGGTAGGTGTCGCCGTAAAAGGAGTGTTCGTTAACTACTTCGCGGCTCGCAGCCCGCTGACCGTCGACGAAAATCTCCCAGTGGGCCGTAGTCGTGGGGCGAAACCGCTCGGCGATGGCGTTGGCCACTTCAGCAATGTAGGGCTCGGCTTCGGGAATTTGCAGATCGGGGCACATCACAACGTTGCGCACGACGTCACCGCAGCCACCAAACGATGTCATCAACACTTCATCGAGCTGCCGAGCCAGCGACTGGAGGTCGCTCTTGATGGTGCCGTGGTACTGAATAGCTTGACGCGTGGTGAGGCGAATGGTGCCGTCAGCCACGGTGTCCGAAGCGGTGTCGAGGGCTAACCACTGCGCACTCGTCAAGAAACCACCCGGCACGACGACGCGCGTCATGAAGATGTGTTCGAGCTCTTCACCAGCCAAACTCCGCTCTCGGCGGACGTCGCGGTTGTCCTGAGAGTAAACGCCGTGGAACTTCAGTAGTTGCTCGGAATCACCGTCAAACTTTGGACTGGTGTTCTCAATTTCTTCGAGCAACGTGCCACGCAAGTAGTCGCTGGCGCGCTTGGCTACTTCTACGGATGTCTCTTGTTTTACGGACTCAGCCACGGGACAGTCTCCTTAATTGCAACATACCTTACTGAAATAGTCAGGTATTCCAACCTTTTCCGCTTTCATCAGGGTTTTTAGTACTTACGGGGACGACGAAGATTGTTGCAATTACGTGACAACTGACCATGTACGGATTCAGTTTTTATCCAGCGCGGCTCACGATTGAGGGGCCGTCTGGTGGCGCAAGTTACGTCGCGAACGACCCGTTGATTGCGGTTCGCTAAGCCTCTTGACTCTTGGCGAGTGCTACGCCGGCGTAGAGCGCAATGCCCGCCGCCATCCCCGACTCATTTATCGTCATCCGATTGGAGTGGTTGGGGGCAGCCTCAAAGAAGTTGAAACCATCTGGGCATACCCCTAGAAAGAGCATGGCTCCCGGTACTTGCTCCAGGACGTAACTGAAGTCTTCTGCTCCCATGACAGGCGTAGGCATCTCGATAGCAAATCCGCTACCGAGAAGCCCCGTCGCGACATCACGCGACCACTGAGCAACAGCAGCGTCGTTCACCGTTACGGGATAGCCCAGGCGCACCTTGAACTCTGCCGTCGTGCCGTGAGCTGCAGCAATACCGTGCGTAAGGCGCTCCAACTCATTACGTACTAGTTCGCGGGTGAAGGCCGACACCGTGCGGATCGTCCCGTGAATTTGAGCTCGCTCAGGAATCACGTTGCTGGTCGTTCCAGCCGTTACGTGCGCGATGGTGACCACCGCGGGATCAAAGGCGTTGATTTTTCTCGTCACCATCGACTGAATCGCCATAACGAGTTCGCAGGCCACTGGAATCGGGTCCAGGGCCACATGTGGCTGTGAGGCATGTCCGCCACGACCCACGATGTCAATCGTGATTTCGTCAGACGAAGCCATGATGGTTCCTCCGCGAGTACCAATCATCTTGTTTGGGAGTGAAGGGGTGACGTGAATCGCCACCGCGAGATCGGGCTTGCCAGCGACGTCTAAGACTCCTTCGTTGATCATGATCTCGGCTCCACCGTGACCTTCTTCTCCGGGCTGGAACATAAATACCACGCGACCCTTGAGGTCATCCTTGCGGGCAACAAGCAGTTTGGCCGCGTAGGCCAACATGGCCGTATGGGCGTCGTGGCCGCAAGCATGCATGGCACCCTCAACAACACTCTTGAACGGCTCCGTTGTGTCTTCCGGCATCGGCAGGGCATCCATGTCGCCCCGGAGCAGGACGGTCGGACCAGGTCGCCCGGTCTCGAGGACGGCGATGACGCTACTGAGCGCCTGGCCGGTCGTGACGGTGAGGCCGAGCCCCTCGAGTGCTTCCAGAACTTTGGCTTGAGTGCGAGGGAGTTCGTTGCCGAGTTCGGGGTGTTGGTGCAAGTCGCGACGCATTGCAATCGCGCCGGGGAGAAGTTCTTCGGCGTCGGCCAAAAGTCCAGTGAATATATCCATGGACCAAGTGTACGAACCGTTGATGTGGTCCAACGGGAACAAAAAGAACCTCTTCGACTGGGGCTTAGAGCGTGTAGGTCTTCCCGATTGCATCGCCTCGGATCAGTGATCCCCAAGGTGGTCGGCGCACCCATCGGCCTTCCCTGGGGGTCACGACGTTGGAATCGGTAGGGCTGGTGGGGATCGAACCCACGACCAAGGGATTATGAGTCCCGCGCTCTAACCACTGAGCTACAGCCCCAATGCATATTGCTAGTGAAACAACAACAGAAACACCCTAGTTTCCAAATTCCAAGTGCTCCCTAACGAAGGTTCTTGAAGAGAGATGTAACTTCAATGCCTATGGAGAGCAGGATGATTCGCCGAGGGGCTATCGGGATAGTAGTCAGCGTCTTGATTTCGTCCATCGCGCTTGGTGGATGT
>JBAXMO010000024.1:0-13791 GCA_037134255.1 Actinomycetes bacterium
AACTCATACCGGAGAAGTTCCGGTTTGGGGCCACGACAATGGCCGACCGCTCCGCCGGATTGAGCGCGACCCACTGAGAGATAGCCCGGGTGAGGGCCTGAATCCCGGGAGCATTGATTCCATCATCGTTCGTAATTAGTAAGCGCATTAGTCGTACGATAACGGGAAGAAACGACATGGTGGTGACTAAATGGTGAAGGCCGAAGCATTACCTAGTGGTGAGCAGATTGCTATCGCCCACGGGGACCAGCGAGCAGTAGTGACCGAGGTGGGGGCAACGCTACGGGCCTACGTCCATGGCGGGGTGCCCGTCATCGAGGGGTTTGCCGCCGAGGAGATGCCGACCGGTGGTCGAGGCCAAGCGCTCTACCCCTGGCCGAACCGCATCGACCACGAGCCCTGGGGCTTCTCCGGTCGAACGGCCCGGGCCCAGATCGACAATCCAGTCACCCTGACTGGAATCCACGGCCTCGTACGCTGGCGACCCTTCGAAGTCAAGGCGCTGAATCAAAATCGCTGCGTGCTGGCGCTGACCCTGCACCCCACGCCGGCCTACCCTTTCCTTTCAAATATTGAGATCTCGTATCACCTCGGAGACTTGGGTCTTTCGGTAACAACGACCGTCACGAATCTCGACGAAGTGGCGATTCCCTTCGCGCTGGGTTTCCACCCGTACCTGGCGGTGACGACCGACACTATCGAAGGGGCTCGCCTCGAAGTTCCCGCGAATGCCCTCGTGGAAGTGAACGAACGTCAGTTGCCCACGGGGCTCATTCTGCCGACGGCCGACGGCCCGAAGGACTTTCGTTCACTGAAGTCGGTGAGTGGGCACGAATTGGACGTCACATTTACGGAGCTGATTCGTGACGAGGCCGGTATGGCGACCACGACGTTGGTCGACACCCGGGGCCACGTTGTGGAACTCAGCGTTGACCGCAACTTCCCGTACTTGCAGGTGTACACCGGCGACCAACTGGAACGAGGCCGTCGCCGTACCGCCGTGGCCGTTGAACCCATGACGGCACCGCCCGATAGTCTGCGCAGCGGAAAGGACGTCATCGTCCTCGAGCCCGGTCAGCGCTGGGCCGGAACCTGGAGAGTGGGGAGCCGATGAGTTTGAAAGTTGCTGTTGTCACTGGTTCCACCGGTGGAATCGGAGAAGCCACGGCGAAGTGGTTTTCCGCGCAGGGATACGCCGTTGTCGTGAACTCCAGTCGTTCCGTGGCGGCCGGTGAAGCGTTGGCGAAAGCGCTGCCGAACTCGATTTACATCCAAGGGGCTATCGGTGGTGATTTTGACGCTGATGGATTTATCGCTCAGGTGCTTGAGCGGTACGGACAGCTTGACGTCCTCGTAAATAACGCCGGCTTTACCCACGTCATTCCCCACCACGATCTCAACGCCGCTACGGTCGATATTTTCCGCCAGATTTTTGATGTCAATCTTTTCGGGACCTGGGCGCTATCGGTTGCGGCTATGCCAGCCCTTCAGGCGAGCAGTGGCTCAATCGTGAACGTTTCCTCAATCGCCGGACTACGCCCTACGGGATCGTCCATTCCCTACGCCGCATCCAAGGCCGCACTGAATCACCTGACGGTCTTGATGGCCAAGGTGATTGGACCCAATGTCCGGGTCAATGCCGTGGCTCCGGGGTTAATTGATACCGAGTGGACCCAGGACTGGGACGTCATTCGCGGGTTTGTGCAGCAGGTCGCACCGTTGAAGCGCAGTGGCAAGCCCGACGATGTGGCCGCGTTGATCTATGCGCTGTCCACGACTCCGTACATCACTGGCCAGGTCGTCGCGACCGACGGTGGCCTTACGCTGGCGACGTAACGTCCACAGGCGCGATTGCAAAGCGCAGGGTGGTGCAGGCCGCTAACGCGGCCGGGCGCACTACGAATGACTCCACTAGGGGAATCTTGGGCAGTCGAAGTACCTTGCGAGACCAATCTGGCAGCAAATTGATGGCCGCGGCCACCAGCGTGGCGTAGGTTGCAATCTCGTGAGGCTTCTTGCTCACTCCACGTAAGACGAAGTTACGAGCATCCTTGCCCTGCTCAATGAGTTCGAGTTCGGGGATGTAGGCCTCGAGATTGGCCCAAAGTTCGGCCTTGGTACGTGGGGCGTTTAAGACGCCGAGATCAGTGGCGACACGCGCCATTTCATCGACGTACTGGTTAGCGCGATCGGCGCTGACCGCACGGGGGCCGTAGAGCTCGGCCGCTTTGAGAAACATTGCTACCTCGGCATCATGAACCCAGGCCAAGAGGTGGGGGTCGGTGGCTGAATAGTGGCGCCCGTCCGGCGCCGTGCCGTTCACGCCTTCGTGAATGAACTTCACAGTCTCGATCACCATATGGGCGTCGTGTTCGGAACCAAAAGTAGTGACGCCGACGAACTGCGCTGTTTGATAGAGACGACCGAGTGGATCTTCGCGATACGAGGAGTACTTACCTACGCCGGCCATGGCCAGTGGGTGGGTCATCTGCAAGAGGAGCGACGCGAGTCCTCCAACGAGCATCGCGGGCAAGTCAACGTGGAGTTCGCGTGCGGCACCACCTACGGGCATGTAGGACACTGCGGGATCGTTGCAGGGCGGGGGAGGTTCTTGGTCGATACCAATGGCTGAGCGGACTCGTCGGCCCGACGCATCCTGGACGCGACGAGCGAAATCGTTCATCGAGTGCTCGCCCTGCTGTTTGGCATCATCTAGTAGTCCCATGTCTTCACCTTAAGTGTCATAGGGCCACGGGAGAGTAGGGGGGACATGGAGGCGACGATGAATCTGCGCGAAGAACGACTGAAGGCCGAAGAGCACCTCAAGGCAGTGACCGAAGAGCAGTGGCGACTCTTTTTTCTTGCCTGCGATGCAACGCAAGGCGTGCCTGCGGGCGAAATGCACGGGGGTGACCTGGTCTCAGAGACTCCTGACAAGCTCTATCGAATGCCCTTCTTCGTACTTTCTCGAGAGTGGAGCCGGTGGGTTCAATCCTTTTATCAGCAGGAGATTCTCGCCGATATTGCGTGGATGGAAATCCCTGAAATTAAGGTGCCCGACTGGCGACCGAGTGGTGCCGCCGAAGCGCTCGTGGCCCTTGTTCTCTACGTCCGACGTGATCGATTTGTAGAAGGCGGCCTGGCCTCGAACATTCGCCAGGGTGACGTCCAGTACGCAATTTCACAACTTGCGGAAGAATTTCGTCCGCACGACATCGAGTAGGTGTCACACTGTAGGAGTGAGTTCCGTGAAGCACGAGCGTTCCACTTCGACCGCCACGCTCAATCAAGAAGAAGTCGTTACCGAGAAGTCTTGGAACGTCGTGGTATGGGATGACCCGGTGACACCCATGCCGGTCGTTGCTTTGATCTTCCGCAAAATCTTTGGATACTCCAACAACAAGGCCACCCAGCTGATGATGACCGTTCATCATCAGGGCCGCGCCATTGTCTGGTCCGGTGTCCGTGATCGGGCCGAGAGCTACTGCGTGAAACTCCAGGCCAATGGGTTGCTATCGACAGTCGAACAGGACTCCTGAGGTGGCCCGTTCCAAGATCTTTATTCAGCGTAAAGACGGTCGGATCGAGGTCAAGATTGCGCCGGACGCCAGAGAGTTTCTGAAGTCGGTCGTAGATCAACTAATCGCCGCTGAATCTGATGAACAACACCCCTGGCACGCCGCCTTGCACTCTCCGATCACCCCAGCGGCGGACAGCGACGACCCGTTGCGTTCCTTTGAGCGTCAAAAAATGACTGCGACGAGTGCGGAATTGATGCGGCTCACGCTGGACGAATCGTTTCTCTCTCAAGATGAAGCCTTCGCCTGGCTCGCCTCGATGCAGTTGGGCCTGCGAGCCCGAACGAGTGAGGCCGAAATCTTTACTGATGACGACTTAGCCCAAGCCGAAGAATCGAGTCTGCAGACTATTCGCGCCCTACAGTTCTTTCTTTTCGAACTGGCCACGACGCTGTCGTAGCGATTTCATCATTTGGCTCTCGAGATGTATCGGAGTTGTAGCCCCAGGGCGTTGCGCAGACCCGGTGGTGACAACTGAGTTGGTGATGGCGAGGGCGAACAGCGTCGCTCACGGTGAGGGTATGAAGTTGCTCGCACCTCGCCAAACGACGAAAACTACTTACCGTCGCCCATCAGGCCGGTCTTTTGATCCTTCTTGGCGTGCTTGTCGAGACGCTTTTCCTTCAACGTCTTGCCAACCTTCTTGTTGTTACGGGCACTGGGTGACTTTTCGGCCATGGAGACTCCTCTAGCGGTTCACTTCCACGATGGAAGTGCGATCAGAGGTCGGTAGAGACGTCGAGCCTGCACGGGGCGACAGCACATCGGCCGTCCAGCCCAAACGAGGCGACTCTCCTACCAGGGATCAAGGCAACCCTAACCCTGGGTCCGAGCAAAAAGAGGCAGGGTGTGAACATGCCTGTCGTGGCAAGAAGAAAAGGGCCCGCACTTGCGCGCGGGCCCTTCCTGGTGCGCCCCTCGGGATTCGAACCCGAAACCTGTGGATTAAGAGTCCATTGCTCTGCCGTTGAGCTAGAGGCGCATTGCGATATTAGCCGGTAGGACTCATAGCAACTTGTGATTCATGTGGAGAATGCAAAAAGGGGCGCCGGTTTCCCGACGCCCCTTTTTGGACAGGACAGCTACTTCTGGATGGCCTTTACTTCGAGGAACTCCTCGAAGCCGTACTTGCCAAGCTCACGGCCAATGCCGGACTGCTTGTAGCCACCGAATGGGGCGAAGATGTTGAATCCTCCACCATTGATTTCGACCTGACCGGTGCGGATCTTGCGAGCCACTTCGAAGGCCTTCTCTGGCGTGCCGGCCCAGACTCCACCCGAGAGACCGTAGAGCGAGTCGTTCGCAATCGCGATGGCCTCTTCTTCGGTGTCGTAGGGGATGATGGATAGGACGGGACCAAAGATTTCTTCCTGGGCAATCGTCATGTCGTTCGTGACACCCGAGAAAATCGTCGGCTGTACGTAGTGACCGCGAGGCAGGCCTTCAGGCTGCTCGGTTCCACCCATGATGAGGCGAGCGCCTTCATCGATGCCCTTGTTGATGTAGTTACGCACGCGGGTCTGCTGTGCCTCGCTCACGAGGGGTCCAATCAAGGTGCCACCGGTGATGGGGTCGCCAGGCTGGAAGCCGGCGGCCGACGCCACGGCGAGGTCTTCAATCTCGGCCAACTTCGAGCGTGGCACAACCAAACGCGTGAGCGCTGAGCAGGTCTGACCTGAGTTGAGGTAGCACTTGAAGATGGCGTCAGGAATAGCGCGAGCGAGGTCGGCGTCTTCCAGGATGATGTTGGCGGACTTGCCACCGAGCTCCAGCGACACGCGCTTGACCATCTTCGAGGCAATCTCCATGACGCGCTTTCCAGCGCCGGTGGAACCGGTGAAGGAGATGAAGTCAGTCTTGGGGTGAGCCACAATCGCTTCGCCGACTACTGGACCAGTACCGGTGATGAGGTTGAAAACACCCTTAGGCAGGCCGACCTCGTGGATGATGTCCGCGAGGATGTAGGCGTTGATCGGGGCAACTTCGCTGGGCTTCAAGACCACGGTGCAACCGGCTGCGAGAGCGGCAGCAACCTTGTTGGCGATCTGGTGCAGTGGGTAGTTCCACGGCGTGATGGCGGCAACGACACCGGCAGGCTCACGGACGAGTGTGGAGTTAAGAACTTCTTCTTCCCACTCGAAGTCCATGGCGCGCTGACCATTGTCGGCGAAGGTGGCGACTGGGATACCTGCCTGGATGCCCTTAGCTAGCCCCAGGGGCATGCCCACTTCATTTGCGATGGTCTCAGCGATGAGGTCAGCCTTCTCCGCCAACTTCTCGGAGATGCGAATCAAGAACTCACCGCGCTCCTTGGGACTCGTGTTGGCCCACGCCGTAAAGGCGGCCGAAGCAGCTTCGACGGCACGGTTCGCTTCGTCGACGGTGCCGACTGGAATCGTGGCGTAGAGCTCGCCGGTACCCGACGAAGTAACGGGCAGCGTTTCGCTTGACGAAGCCTTTACCCACTCACCATTGATATAGAACGAATCTTTGACGATAGCCATGGATCCCCCTTAGTTCTCATTTGTAAACGCCGTTCTTGACGTACGTGAGAAAATCTACTCGCCCCGGGAGGCCTGTCCGACAGGCGGAGATGACAAAACCGGCCGCCGAAGCGACCGGTTTTGCCATCTACTTGGGGTGGACGGCGGGACTTGAACCCGTGACCTCCGCGGCCACAGCGCGGCGCTCTAACCAGCTGAGCTACGCCCACCAAGCCCCTTCAGTATGCCATATCGCGGCAATGACGGGTTAACCGAGGCGCCCGGATGGGCTTCGATTGCGGACGACTCAGGAAATTCCTTGAGGGGTAGGTACGCTTAGGGCACGCCTCTGTAGCTCAACTGGATAGAGCAGATGGTTTCTACCCATCAGGTTGCGGGTTCGACTCCTGCCGGAGGCGCCATACGTAGTAGCAGCATTCTGAGATGCCCTTCTATTGACTCAACTATGGGCTAGTAATGACTCATGAAGCTTCGCAACCTTGTAGGTGTCGACTGGTCCAGCAAGTCTCGAGAGTGGGTGGACTCTGAGCTCATATCTTCAGATCAGGCCGATGCCATCGTTCACTTTGAAGGAACTCGTGCCGCCGCCTCGACATCACCTTCTTACGCGGCATCGCTCTCGCCTCTCGCCGAAGTAGTGGCCTATCTCGCGATGGTCCTTACCGTCGCCTCGGGAACGACACTCGTCATGCAAAGTTTCCGAAGTACCAGGGCGCAGTTAATCGCCCTCGGGCTGGTCGCAGTTGCCACGCTCGCACTCGGAACACGCGTGGTGCGCCTCGGTGGCAACGCCTGGGATCGAATCGGTAGTGTCCTGTTGGCGTTCGCCACCGCGTGTGCCACCGGGTTCGTTTGGCTCCTCGTTCGGTACGAGATCAAGACCTCCAAAGACGTCACCCAGCTCATCGCCTCTCTCTTTTTTACGGTGCTCTCGGTGGCCCTATGGCGTAACCGAGATCGCTTCTTGCAAATGGCGGCATCACTCGGCGGTGTTTTCTGGGTGGTTGGCAGTGCCATCGCGTTAAGCGGTCTTTCACTTCGACCCTGGATTGTGACGATGCTCTTTTGGGCTGGCGGCATGGCGATAGTTCTGCTGAACGACAAGATTCATCCCGCCTCCGGTGCTGTCACGCTCGGGTGGGTGGTGTGCCTGGTTGCCGCACCGACCCTGCTCTTCGATTCAACAGCGCCCTATCTCTTCGGATCGTTGGCAGGCATTGCGACCTCGGGTATGGCGATCGGGATGAGCCACTTCCGCCAACGTCGCGTGTTGTTCATTATCGCCGCTTTCGCCATGTTTTTTAACCTCATCCGACTCCTCATGCACTTTGCCAGCTCCGGAGCGGCGATAGTAGTGGTATTCCTGCTCAGTGTCGGTGCAATAGTCCTGATCGTGGTGCGTTTTATATCGAGCCAGACCGTCGTTCAACCACCGCCTGAGAAGTAATTGCCGTAGCAGTGCTTTTCGAGCGTGTAGCGTTTTTACATGATCCAAGTTTCTGTCTACTATCCAGTCACCGAAGGCGCGACCTTCGACCACGAGTACTACGCGGCTACGCACGTTCCAATGGCTAAGGCCGCCTGGGGCTTAAGCGACGCTGTAATTGAAAAGGGCGTAAATGGCCCATTCGTTGCCGCTGTGCACGTGCAGTTCGAGTCGATGGACGCCCTCGGGGCTGCAATGGGTTCGGAAGATTCAGCTGCTGTCCTAGCCGACCTGCCTAACTTCACCACCATTGCACCGCAGATGCAGATCAGCGAAATCGTTTAATTCACGCTGAAGTGGCGTTAGACGGGCGTAATGAGCCCGTATTTACAAGGTTTTTGCGGTGATGTTTAGCCTTCGTGAACCTTGTGAAGTAGTTATCACGACGCTGACCATTGCCCGACGTTCCCGTTTCCGAGGTTAATTGCCTTAACGCCCCATAGGTATTTGTGGGGGAATACAGAGAATTTTTCGGTTATTGCACACTTCGATTAGATAGCTCCAGTTTGACGCTGCCGTGAACTGCCATGGGGCGGTTTGACGACCGAGTGATTGCTCCGTAGCATTCGAGTGAACTTGGGTTTCCAGGGATCACGAGACATCTGACAACCGTTGGATGGAAAGGGGAAGGAAATGAAATTTTCTTCGCGCGCGAAGCGCTTTGTCACTACTGCAGTGGCAATTGCTTCGATGTCGTCCGGCTTGGCGTTGGCAGGTTTGACCTCCGCCGGTGCTGCAACGACGAAGTTGGACGTACCACTTAGTCCAAACGATTATCCGAACTACATCTGGCCATTTTCTAGTGGTGCGTTCTTCACCGTAACCAACATGAACGACTTCCAGTCGTTGATGTACCGCCCGTTGTACTGGGTCGGTAAGGGTGCTGACACGACCATTCAGACGGACCTCTCAACGGGTGCGTTGCCAGTGTGGGCTTCGGACAGCAAGTCACTGACCATCACGATGAAGGGCTGGAAGTTCTCCAACGGTGAAACCGTTGACGCTCGTTCAGTTGTCTTCTTCTTGAACATGTACCGCGCCGCTCCAGGTGGCTACGCCGGTTACGTGCCTGGTATGGGTATCCCAGACCAGATCTCGTCTGCGACTGCTTCGGGCAACGTCGTCACGATTCACTTGACTGATGCCGTCAACCACAACTGGTTCCTCTACAACTTCCTCACGGAAATCACGCCAATGCCACGTGCCTGGGACCGCTTGTCGGCCTCCAATGCCGCCGGCTCGGCTGGTTGTGGTGCAAACTTGTCTGAGTACTCGATTGCCGCATCACGTGAAGTTTGTGGTGTGAACGCCAAGACGAGCACCGGCCGAGTTGCTTCTGGTGTGTTCAAGACTTTGAACGACCGGTCACAGGACCCCTCGACCTTCACCTCAACTGACCCCTTCTGGTCCGTTGTAGACGGTCCTTGGAAGTTGTCTTCGTTCGACACCACTGGCGCTGGTAACACGCCAATCGTGTTCGTACCGAACCCGACCTACAACGGACCTCAGAAGGCTCAGGTCAACCAGTTGATCATGCACCCATTCGCATCCGTAGACGCTGAAAAGACGGCTCTTGCCACTGGTCAGCTCGACAGCGGTTTTGTGCTGCCTGCAGACGTCAACACGGCGCCTAAGCCGGGTGTTGCTGGAACCATGAAGTGGAGCGCCCTCAAGGGCAAGTTCAACGTTCGTACCGGTGGTACGTGGTCGTTCAACTACGCCTACTACAACTTCGACTCGGCAACGGGCGGTAGCGCGTTGACCAAGCAGTTCTACATCCGCCAGGCCCTACAGGCTTCGATTGACCAAGTGTCAATCATCAAGTCCCTGTACAACGGTTACGGTGTTCCGACTTATGGTCCGATTCCCGCACTGCCAAAGAATGACTTTGCTGGATCGAACTTCAAGAACCCGTACCCATTCAGCTTGACCCGTGCGAAGAAGTACTTGACTGACAACGGTTGGACTGTTCCTAAGACCGGTACCGCCACTTGCACCAAGACTGGTGGATGTGGTGCTGGTATCGCTAAGGGCACCGCACTGACCTTGCACTACGAGTACTACAACGGAAGCCCAACTGCTGTTAAGCAGATGGCTGCCGAGAAGTCACTCTGGGCCAAGATTGGTGTCAACATGATCCTTGACGGTAAGTCTGACCCCAACACTGTTGCCGACGACTGCTTCAGCGGTTCTGGTACCTGGCAGATCTGCCAGTACGGTGGATGGCTCTATGCGCCTGACTACTACCCATCCGGTGAGTTGTTGTTCTACACCAACGCACTGAGCAACCCGGGTTACTACTCAGACGCAACGATGGACGCCATCATTGACGCGACCACGACGGGTAACGAGGCTCTTAAGACTCGTTACGCCGCGTACGCAGCTGCGCAGGTTCCTTACATGTACCAGCCAACTGGCACCGGTACTGGTGTAGTGAGCACGAAGGTGAAGGGCGTCTTGCCTGTAAGCCCCGTCGGTGCTTACTTGCCTGAGTACTTGCACAAGTAAAACCGCTTTACAAAAGGCGGCGGCCGGAACCTTCGGGTTCCGGCCGCTGTTTTTTTGTACTGCTACTCTTTAATGGTGCGCCAGTACTTAACCCGTCGTCTAATGCAGAGTGCGGTTGTGTTGTTCGTGGTTTCTTTCATCACCTTCATCATTCCGGCTATGTTCCACGGAACAGTGGCTCGGGTGGTCCTCGGACCCCGTGCCACCAAAGCTGACATTCTGGAGTTCAACCACGCACATTTCTTCGATCGTTCGATTTTCTACCAGTACTACCGCTATGTGAATGGCTTATTTCACGGGGACTTCGGCCACTCCGTGCTTCGCAAGACTATGAACAAGCCAGCCTGGGAAATTTTGAGCCCAGCCCTACCACGTACAATTTGGCTCGCCATCGTGCCACTATTTCTCGCACTCCTCATTGCTATTCCTCTGGGCGTGACCCAGGCATGGCGTCGCAACAAGGCCTTTGATTACATCACAACATTCATTAGCTTCGTGCTCTACTCAACGCCGGCCTACCTCATGAGTATCCTCGCCGTTTCGGTTTTCGCTATCAATTTGGGTATTTTCCCTGGTCTGATTCCGTACCCAACGGGCAGCGGTTTCTTTGATCCTCCGCTGTTTATGATTCAGAATTGGTCAGCCTTCGTGCTGCCTATTGGTAGTTTGACGCTTCTATCTCTTGCGGGCGTCGCTCGTTTCACACGGGGTGCAGTGCTCGACTCCATAGTCCAGGACTACGTCCGTACAGCCCGTGCAAAGGGAGCTGGCAACTGGCGCGTACTGTCCCGCCACGTTCTTCGGAACGCCCTGATTCCGTTAGTCACGATTCTTGGTCTTTCACTACCAGGACTCTTCGCAGGTGCATTGGTTACGGAGCAGGTTTTCAACTACCCAGGTATGGGTTTCATTACTGTTTCCCACACTGTTGGGCGTGATATTCCAGTTGTCATGGCTGCGACGTTGATTATTGCGATTGCCACCGTGATCGGCAACTTGATTGCCGATCTCGCCCTCGTGGTTGTTGACCCTCGAATTCGTATCTCATCGAAGTGATTGGACGAGCATGCTAACGAAACTGCGCAATCGTAAATCGCCGAAACTGCTTAAGACGCAGACCAGTGCTTGGCGAATCTTCAGGCAGAACAAAGCCGCCGTGATTGCTCTGGCGTACATCATCGCCGTGGTTCTCTTCTGTTACGTCGGGCCCCACCTCTACCATTCGAACCAAACCGATGCGTTCGAAGGACTCTTCTCCACCAACTTGCCACCGCAGGCAGGCTTCCCGCTAGGTACTGACGATCAGGGCTTCGATATTCTCGGTCGCATTATGTACGGCGGTCAGACCTCTCTCGAGGTCGGCCTGCTCGCCGCGCTGGTGGCCATGACGTGGGGTGCAGTGTACGGACTGGTTTCCGGCTATCGCGGAGGCGCCATCGACGCATTGTTGATGCGTATCGTCGACGCCCTTCTCGCCATCCCCGGCCTGTTCCTTCTGCTCGCCCTTATGGCGGTGTTCAATCGTTCGGAACTCCTGCTCGTGCTGGTTTTAGGCGGCACAGGTTGGTACGGAGTCGCGCGTTTGACGCGTTCCGAAGCTCTCGCACTCCGTAACCGAGAGTTCGTAAGCGCCGTGCGCTCAATGGGTGGTAGTAACACCCGTATTATTCGCCGCCACGTATTTCCAAACTCGGTGAGTACCCTCATCACGGTCACTACCTTCACCGTCGGCGACTCAATCTTGGCGCTCTCCGCGCTGGGCTATCTGCAGCTCGGTGTTCCACTGCCGAAGACTGACTGGGGAACCATGCTGAACACTGGCGTTCAGGCAATTCAGTTAAACCAGTGGTGGCAGGTCTATCCGGTTGCTTCGATATTCCTATTCTTAGTGGTCTCATTCAACTATGTTGGCGACGCACTCCGCGACGTCTTTGAGGTGCGGCTGCGCACGCAGTAGTTGGCTTTAGCGTTTCGCCCGCACGGCGGCGGAAACTTCAAATACGTGACTGCTTCGTTTTTGTTTAGATGCAGGAGCGGCTGCGCAATTTCGAGTCTTGGCGTCCGCGACCTTGTCAACGCGAGTCGTCCTGTCGACGGGTCTTACTACCACCGTTCGTCGACGAACTACTGAGCTACTACTGAGTCCTTGTGGAGTGGGAAGTGACAACGCACCTGGTGGTCGTTACCAATCGTTTCCAACTGCGGCTCGGTAGTGCGACAGAGGTCAGTGGCCGCGGGGCAGCGGGTGTTGAATCGACAACCTGTCGGTAGGTCAATAGGACTTGGCAGCTCACCCATGAGGCGGATGCGATCAGCCCCAGTGGCCTTCTTGGCATCGGGGTCAGGCGTGGGAGCAGATCCGATGAGGGCGCTGGTGTAGTGGTGTGCTGGGGTGTCGAAGACTGAGTTGATGTCACCCACTTCGACCAGCTGGCCGAGATACATAACGCCGACCCTCTGAGCAATAAAGCGAACGACGGCCAGGTCGTGAGAGATAAAGACGTAAGAAAGACCCATCTCTTGCTGAAGGTCACCCATCAAGTTCAAGATCTGCGCCTGAATGGAAACGTCGAGAGCAGATACTGGTTCGTCGGCGACGATGAGTCGTGGGTCGAGTGCGAGTGCTCGAGCGAGGCCGATTCGCTGACGCTGGCCACCGGAGAACTCGTGGGGGTAGCGGTCGATTGCTGACTTATCAAGTCCAACCTTGTCGAAGAGTTCCATGACGCGGTTGTAGCGGTCCGTCTTGGAGCCACGACCCTGAATGGCCAAGGGCTCAGCAATGATCTCGCCAACGCGCATGCGGGGGTCGAGCGAGGCGTAGGGGTCCTGGAACATCATTTGACGTTCACGGGCTAGAGCCTTGCGCAATTCGCGTCCCTTTTTGCCATCGGTCTCACTGTCGGCAAAGTGGATAGAGCCGCTCGTGGGGTCTTCAATGCCTGTGATGAGGCGGCCGATGGTGGTCTTGCCGCATCCGGATTCACCGACGAGGCCAAAGGTTTCGCCTTGGCGGATTTCAAAGGAGACGTCCGACACGGCGTGAACCACGCGATGGCTCGAGCGAAGACTGAGAGCTGAGCCGACAGGGAACTCCTTAACCAGAGAGGACACCGTGAGTAGCGGCTTTTGAACGGCGCCCAACGCTGCCTCGCTTCGTCGAATCTCAACGGCGGCAATCTGCGATGGACCATTGACGGGGTTAAAGCAGGCGTAAATGTGACTTGGGTCTTGGTCGACCAAAGGGGGCTGCTCGGTGCGGCACTTGTCTTGCACGAAGGTGCAACGCTCGGCATAGCGACAGCCCACGGGGAGGTTGCTGAGGCTTGGGGGGATGCCGTCGATTGAGGCCAAGCGCACGTTCTTTTTGGCGGTCGATGAAGGCACTGCGGCCAAGAGAGCCTGGGCGTAGGGGTGGCGCATGGAGTTAAAGAGCGTCGAGGTCGAAGACTCTTCCACCATCTTGCCGGCGTACATCACACCGACCCGCTCGGCCCGCTCGGCAATAACACCCATGTCGTGCGTGACGAGTAGGACGCCCATCTTGAGTTCTTTGCGGAGATTGTCCAGGATGTCGAGAATCTGAGCCTGAATGGTGACGTCGAGGGCAGTGGTCGGTTCGTCGGCAATCAAGAGTTTGGGTTCACAGACCAGGGCCATGGCGATCATCATGCGCTGACGGAGACCACCGGAGAGCTCGTGAGGATACTGACGA
>JBAXMO010000025.1:0-13791 GCA_037134255.1 Actinomycetes bacterium
ACAAGATTACTCAATTTCACCGGAGCCTGCGCTATGTCTCCTCGTGGCTTCGGTACGATTGAGCCATGCGCATTCTTTCGGGGATACAACCCACCGGTACTCCTCACCTAGGTAACTACCTAGGAGCAATCCGTAATTGGGTCGCCAATCAGAATGAGGAGTCTCTGTACTGCGTCGTGGATCTCCACTCGCTGACCGGTGAAATCGATCCAGCAGTCCTCAATGCAAATACCAGGCAGTTATTTGCAGCGCTTTTAGCGAGCGGTTTAGATCAAAATCGATGCACGCTCTTTATCCAAAGCCAGGTTCCGTGGCACTCGCAGTTGAATTGGTTGCTCGAATGTGTCGCTTCGTACGGGGAACTCAAACGAATGACCCAATTCAAAGAGAAGGCGGAACGCCAAGGCGCCTACCGTGTTGGTCTGTTGACCTACCCCGTCTTGATGGCGGCCGACATTCTTCTCTACCAAACGACGCATGTACCGGTAGGAGACGATCAGCGCCAACATTTGGAATTGGCTCGCGAACTTGCAGAGCGATTTAACCACCGATACGGAGACACTTTCGTTGTTCCTGAGGGTATGGTGCCGCAGTTCGGTGCCAGGGTCATGGATTTGCAAGAGCCCACCCGTAAAATGTCCAAGTCGGTAAGTAGTCCGCAGGGTTCTATTGACCTTTTCGATTCAGAATCTGAGATCACCAAGAAAATTAAGCGAGCAGTTACCGACACGGATAACGAGGTTCGCTATGACTGGGATCACAAACCTGGACTATCGAATCTCCTGGAAATATTTGGAGCGGTCACCTATCGAACCCCAGCGGAGGTCGCTGCCAGCTACGAACGTTATGGAGACCTCAAGACAGACCTTGCGGAAGCTCTCATTGCTGCACTCTCCCCCATCAGGGCGCGCTACGAGGAATTGCTCCGTGATCCAGCTGAACTTTCACGTATGGCAAAGGTCGGCGCAGAAAAGGCAGAGCCACTGGCTGCAGTCACGTACCAAAGGGCTGCCGCAGCGATGGGCCTCTTGGCTTAACTGCCGAACGCAAGGCGTTCGAATGCACTAAGTAGCGAGTTCAGCATTCCACTCCCTAGATGGAAAAACAGCCCGTTCAGGAGTAGGAAGCCAAAAAGAAACGGCATAGCCGACTGACGAAGTGCGTAATACCTTGCGATGTGTTGCTGTGGAATAAGACGCTCAATCAGTGCGCTGCCATCAAGGGGTGGGAACGGAAGAAGGTTGAAAGCGGCGAGAAAGATGTTTACGAGGCCGAAATAAGCCATGCTGAATCCCACGAACGAGTCAGCCGTAGCCCCACTAATTCTGCACACCGCTATCGAGAAAGCCGCGAATGCAATATTGACTCCTGGGCCCGCAAGGGAAACCAAAACCGCGTGATTGCGTGGATTCCGCAATCGATTCACATTGACCGGTACGGGTTTGGCGTAACCAAAAACTGGCAAGCCCGCGATTACAAGTATCAGGGGCAACAGAACAGTACCGAATGGGTCAATGTGGCGAAGTGGATTCAGCGTGAGCCGTCCTGCTCGTTTCGCCGTCGGATCTCCGTAAAAATTTGCGACATAGCCGTGTGCGGCCTCGTGGCAGCAAACCGCTATCACAGCGCAGATGATGTACGTGATCACGGCCCTACTCATAACTACAACCTAGGACAGGCTCGTGGCTCGTGGGTGGGCGCTCTCATAAGCGGTCCGAAGTGTTGTGAGGGCGACGCCGGTATATCTCTGGGTAGTTGCAATTGAACTGTGCCCGAGAAGTTCTTGCACCACACGAATATCCGCTCCGTGGGCAATCATGTGAGTGGCACAACTGTGCCTAAAGGCGTGGGCGTGAAGACCGGTTGTCTCAACACCGCAGATTCTTGCTCGCCTAATGAGAATCTCATTGACACCATGTCGTGTTAGGGGATTTCCCCGATTATTGAGGAGAAGCCGCGATTTACTTTGCGTGGTAGTTAGTCGTTGACGACCATTTGACGAAAAGTACTCCCGCAAAGCCTCGGCTAGTTTCCTTCCGATGGGCACTAATCGTTGCTTGGAACCCTTCCCCATTATTCGAATAAGCATTTCGTCTAGGTCGACGTCCTGCACTTCGGCTCCCAGCATCTCTGTCACTCTTGCTCCGGTGCCATAAAGAAACTCGATAATCATTCGATCACGGATGTCTAAGGCTGTTTCACCCTGGATTCCGTGAATGAGCGCTTCGATTGTGCTTTCCGGCAGAGCCTTAGGCAGCGATTTCGCCCGACCCGGAACTGGAAGACGCGCTGATGGATCGATATCGAGTAAGTGCTCATCGACCAAAAATCGAAAGAAACCTCGACATGAGCTCATCGCCCGAGCGACGGTCGCCGGCATCCTCCCTAGAGAACGGAGGTGTGCAAAATATTCGTCAAGTTCTGCCCCAGAAACGTCGAGTAGCGCGCTCTCGCTGCCCAAATGTTGCAGCAAGGCGCTCAAATCATTTTCGTAACTGGCGATAGTCAGTGGGCTGCGACCATCCACCACTGTGAGCATCAGGAGATACTGCTCTAGCGTGTTGGCTACTAGGTCTGGTGATTCAGCCACGCGTACAAACCAATTGCTGCTGTGCCATCTACGACGGAAGTGCTTGAGAGCAACCCCTTCACTTCTTCGAGAGGCATCCATTGCACAGAGATCGCCAGCTCTTCGGGCCCTTCGGGTGTTGCGGGCCCAACTATCACCTCTTCAGCGAGATAAACGGTAGTGACCTGATCGGTCCATCCTGGGGAGTTGTAAAACTTAGCGAGAAGGCTCCAATGTTGAGAAGTTCCACCGATCTCTTCGAGAAGCTCTCGCTTGGCCGTAGCCAACGTATCTTCATCTTGTCTGTCGCACGTTCCAGCTGGGATTTCAAGATTATCCAGGTCCAACGTCGCGCGGTACTGCTTCAATACCGCGACTTCAATATTTTTGTTCACCGCCACCACAGCAACTGCCCCAGGGTGCGTAACTATTTCGCGAGTGAAACTCTCATGGGCACTTTGGACAGTTCTGACCTCCACGTCAAACACAAAGGATTTAAGAATTGTGCTCCGAGCGGCAATCCAGAAGCTGCTCACGAACCTGCCTGAAGGGTGTCGATATTAAAAATCCGATTCTCCCGACCATCACTGCGCCTGACTGCGGCGGCAATAAGTCCGGCAAAAAGCGGATGAGGCCGGTCGGGGCGTGATTTAAATTCTGGGTGAGCCTGTGTGCCAACGAAGTACGGGTGATTATTTAGTTCCACAAATTCAACCAGGCGTCCGTCCGGTGAAAGTCCTGAGCAGATCATTCCCACCTTCTCGAACTGGTCCTTAAATCGTGCATTGAACTCGTAGCGGTGACGGTGTCGTTCAGAAACAACGGGTGCCGAGTAGAGCTCCGAGACGATTGATCCTGCTGCCAGCATTGCCGGGTAGGCACCGAGTCGCATCGTTCCTCCCTTGTCCGTCACGTTCACCTGCTCTGACATCAGGTCAATTATTGGGAATTCGGTTACGGAATTGAACTCTGTTGAATTGGCCGTGTGCATTCCTAGCTGGTGCCTAGCCGTCTCAATAACCATCACCTGCATACCAAGACAGATACCCAAGGTTGGAATACCGCGTTCACGTGCAATCTTGGCGGTCTCAATCATTCCCTCAATACCCCGTTCGCCAAAGCCGCCCGGAATGATGATTCCATCTAGTTGATCAAGAAATTCCGCCGAATACGAACTTGGTACGAATTCAGCGTCGAGTTGCAGCACCTCTATACGGCAGCCTGATCCAAAACCTGCATGAAGGATTGACTCGTAGACGGATAGATACGCATCAGGCATTGTTACGTACTTGCCCACCAGCCCGATCTTGATTGGCTTGGTGGCCGAGTGGGCCTGCTGTGACACTTTCTCCCATAGGGCGAGATCGATGGGATGCTCTTCAAGATCTATACCTAACGTCTCGCATACAATCGCATCAAGCCCCTCTTCATGGAGCAACAAGGGAATGTCATAGAGACTGCCAGCGTCAATTGCGCTGATGACTGCACTTGTCTCAACGTCGCAAAACATGGAAATCTTCCGCTTCATGTCGCTTGATACTGGCTGGTCGCTACGGCAGACGATGACATCAGGTTGAATGCCCATTGAGCGCAGTTCCCCCACGGAGTGCTGAGTCGGCTTACTCTTGTGCTCTTTGGATCCACCGAGGAATGGCACCAACGTCAAATGGGTGTAGCAGACATTCTCTTTTCCTACTTGATGCCTGAATTGTCGTATCGATTCAATGAATGGGATGATCTCGATGTCACCAACGGTGCCACCAATCTCGATGATGACCACGTCTGCACCTTGGGACCCAAGGCGAGATATGCGTTCCTTAATTTCATTAGTGATGTGAGGAATGACTTGCACAGTCTTTCCCAAATATTCACCTTTACGTTCCTTGGCTATCACAGAGGAGTACACGGCGCCAGTCGTGGTATTCGACAACTTGGTTAACGGCTCATCGATGAAGCGTTCATAGTGGCCCAGGTCAAGGTCCGTCTCACCACCATCGTCAGTAACGAACACTTCACCATGTTCGCCAGGATTCATCGTGCCGGGGTCAACGTTTAGGTAGGGGTCCAGCTTTCCCATCGTGACATTAAGACCACGTAATTTAAGAAGGCGGCCTAAAGATGCTGCAGTCAGACCTTTGCCTAGCGAACTAGACACGCCGCCAGTTACAAATACGTACTTCGTTTCTCGCTTCGTAATCGTCACGGACAGCCATTGTAATACCAATAGTGCGAATCTCTAGGATGGACCTGCTAGCAACTGTCGAGCTAGGGCTAGGGCCTCAGAAACGGCACCATCACCAGCCAGCATCCTGGCGACTTCGGCTGGTCTCTCTAAGTCTGAAAGTCGTCTAACTACGGTCGTTGTCTGCCCATCTGAGACAGTTTTCTCAACCACAAAGTGATGTTCTGCCTTCGCAGCGACAGTAGCCAAATGGGTCACGGCAATGACCTGACGATTTCGACTGAGATCGGCCAGGCACTCCCCAATGGACTGGGCCACGTTGCCACCAACGCCGGCATCGATTTCATCAAAAACCGTGACCAGGTTGTCGGAAGCTGTAACTAATGACAAAGCCAGCAGAATTCTTGACAGTTCACCACCCGAGGCAATCGTCTGCAACGAACCGGCGCTCGCACCCGGATTAGGTCGAAACTGGATGTCAATTTCCGATCCATCGTCTCCGTCAATTTCGATACTCATTTGAGCGTTTGGTAGCGCAACGCGGACGAGCTGTTCCTGCACGAGATGCGTTAGCCGGTTAGCCGTAGTTGTTCTGAGAGAGCGAATCCTTGCTGCTTCTCGAATCAGCTGTAGTTCGAGCGAATCTATTTCGTCTTGAATTATCACGCTTCGACTTGTGGCGGAATCGAGGAAAGCGGAGCGATCGGATAATGTAACCAATTCCGTTAGTACTGCTTCAAGGGACCCACCATATTTGCGATTGAGCATCCGAAGGTGCTCGACTCGACCGTTCAACTGATCAATCCGTTCAGCATCAGCTTCTAGGTTGTCTGACAAAACCCGCAATTCGCTAAGGATGCTCCGGAATTGTCCGATTACTGCAGCGAGAGACTTTCTAGCCTCTCCAACGGCTCCAACTCCACCGAGGGCGGCCACTCCGCCGGCCAGGCTGTCCAGAAGGGAGCCATCGTCACCATCCGCCAATTCCAGTAGTGCGGCAATCGTTCCTTGCTGTTCGCGCACCGATGAAAGGATGATCAGCTCATCAATCGAATTCTCCAACTCATCTACCGAAATAATTTTGGCCGACTCAATCTCCCGCACCTGAAATCCGATAAATTCGCGCTCCTTTGTTCGATCGTCGTCTGAACCACCTAGGCGCGACTGCTCCGTGCGAAGAGCCGAGAGCTGATGCCTTAAACCGACGAGGGAAGAAGTGTCTATCGAACCGAACGAGTCAACCAGCGAGAGGACTTCCGCTCGACTCTTGAGCTGCAGAGAATCATGTTGACCATGCAGAGCAAGTAGTTGATCTCCGGTAGCGCGGAGCGCTTCGCTGCTGGTCGGGATTCCATTGAGCACGGCCTTCAGACGTGACCCTGAAGTGAGACTGCGTTGGAGGGAAACCTCGATTCCATCCCCATCTAGGAATACCGCAGAAGTAACCATTTCGGCGCCGCGTCGCGGAGATCGGGCATCCCCACCGAGACACAGAGTCAACGCATCCACCAGGAGTGTCTTGCCGGCTCCTGTCTCACCCGTAATAACCGTGAAGCCATCTGAAAAATCGAGTGTCGAATCCTCGATGACGCCCAGTCCGCGCACAGACAGCGAAAGCAACTGCGGTCTAGGCATGCCCTTCTCGCAAACTATGGCGCAACCTTGCTCCAAATTTAGAGTCCTGGGGTAGGGCCACACGGATAGGAGTCGCGTGAGAGCAGATGACTAAATTCTCGCCTGGTTCAATGCTCCCCAACCGCACACCGTCAGCCACTACGAGACCTGGTCGGTCGAGTACGGACATCGAGATTTCAGTAGTGCCTGACACAACAATCGATCTGTCGACCGTGAAGTGGGGCGCTATCGGCGTCATCACCATGTTGGCTAAATCGGTTGCTAAGACAGGTCCACCTGCCGAAAAATTGTACCCCGTGCTACCCGTTGGCGTTGCCACCAAAACACCGTCAGCGGAGTAGGTCAAGAATTCATCTCCACCGATGAACGTTTTCAGCCGCACCATGTGCCCAGCTTGGGAACGCTCGACGACTACCTCATTGATCGCAATATCGTGCGAGCCATCAGATAGTCGTACGTCAAGAACAATGCGGTCCTCGACCAAAGCCTTGCCGGCGCGACACGAGGTGACCTGGGAAACAATGTCTGAAGGTTGTGCTGGTACCAAAAAACCGACCCGTCCGAGATTGACCCCCATAACGGTCGCAGTAGCCCCATGGGCAATACGGGCAGCCCTGAGAAATGTGCCATCTCCTCCTAGTGACACAACAATCGAATCACGTGTCACAATGGGATTGATTGGGGTATCCCCAATTACGGCGAGAGCCGTTTCGACACCGAGTGCGTCAAGCTGTTGTCTTGTGATCCGGGCCAGTTCCACGGCGTCAGGACGCGATTCGTAGGCAACCAATAAGACCTGTGACATGCGCACCTCCATCTGGAATGGTACCGCCGGCTTCCCTCAGTGCGCTCTAGGTGCTTCCTGGTGGGTTGTTTTGGTGTCGAAGGCGGGACTTGAACCCGCACGCCCTTTCGAGCACTAGCCCCTCAAGCTAGCGTGTCTGCCATTTCACCACTTCGACGTGAGTGTTTAGTTTAACTCAAGTACACCGGGAGCATCTCAGGGTGCATTCCACAATGTGACCTGACATATTAAACCGTCCATGGTGCTGCTAGGAAGCACCGTTGGGATTGAGGCGCTCCAACGGAGGTAGTACGGAAGTGAGAAAAGAGGGCGTGCCCAAAAATTCGTGGCGATTTCAGTATCAACATTTCTCCAGGCGCTTAATCCTTCGACGGGATTAAAAGTTGACAAGGCCCTAAAAGCCGCGGCGTTCACCGATGGGCTACGCCAACCAGCATCGAGCTGCCCAGTCCGTCTGCCTCCATACCAAGAGGCGGCCGAAGACGCAACCGGACCAACGGACTGTTCGACAAGCGCGGCGTCAGAGGCCCCGAACGCAACCGCATTAGCCGCCGCAATATCGGATCCGTATTGGGCAACGAACACTCCGACTCCTGCGCTCCGCCACTGATTTTGAACCAACTGACTCAGTTGCTTCATCATTTGGGACGGCCCTACTGCAAGTCGGATGGTGAGAGGGGTTCCATTGAAGGTCGCCAGCCCTGAGTCTCTCCGGAGTCCCTGATTGGAACCGAGCAGCGCTGCGACGCACGAGAAGCAGTCGCCGGTTCCGGTGAAAGGTGGTGGGGAATTCACCGGCATCGTCATCTGCGTGACCGGTGACAGACCCGATGGTCCGTTGTAGCCAATTTGGGATTGGCCGATCAAGTTGGAACTTGCTGGTGCCACCGAAAATGTCTGCTCCCCCACAAGCTCGTTAATTAGCACTTGGCGATTCAACGAGGCGCTCAAATACTCACGAACGATCGTCTGGCTCGGCAAGTAGCGCCGAGGCGAGTAAAAGATGGTCGCAAGATGATTGGAAAGTCCGATTTTGGCCATCCGGTCCGGGTGACTACTCGAGGCTGTCATATCCTGCGAACTGAAGGAATATCGCAGATCCACGAATGGCGTTGCCCCAATACGACTCGCTGGCGCACCAGCTTCAATAATCACCGTCCGATACAGCTGCTGATAGTGGGGCCATGATTCATTTGCCTGCAAAACCGCGATCCGAGATGACAGTGACAGGAGAGAATATGGTCCGAGCGATGGTCGCGACACAATTTGACTCGGTTCACATGGAGTTGCTATCGCCGAGTGTTCCAAGGCGCGAAACATACCCGCCCACTCCGAATAGTGATTATCAAAAACCACCCGAAGGGTCCTCAATTTCGGTCCGATGGTCTGACTAACGATGTGGTGATACCCATCGGCCCATGTCGCATCTGAAGCGCGACCTTCCGATATCACCGCAGTGAGATCGGAGATAGCGAAGGAATCTCCGTTAGACCAACGGAAACTCGGGTCAATCGTGTAAACAACCGTCTGCGGCTTCAAAGAAATCAGCTCCGCCGATACAAACGGACCTCGGACTCCCGTTAGTCTCCCGAGGCTGTTGGGAAGAAAAGCACTCGGCCTCGTGAGGTCCATTACGGACCGAAACGCGGGCGTACTGGAGTCGCTTGCTGCTGTGCAACCCTCAAATGCGCCCGGCAAGTAGATATGTAGCGTGCCGGTGTTGACGGGCTTCGCGGTGGCAGGAGCAGCACTTAGTCCCAGCATGGCGAACGCAGCCACAGCTGCGATTAACCCTCTCGGGCGATTCATTACTGCAGGCGCAAATCGAGCGTCAGGACCGCGAAAAAGAAGATGATGGCAACAGCCACAGTGAAACGGTCAAGATTTCGCTCAACCACAGTTGAACCCTGCGCAACCGAGCCAAGACTGCCACCAAGCAGGTCGGAAATTCCGCCACCGCGACCTGAATGCATTAGCACTAAGAAAACGAGCCCGACGGCGCTCAAGACCGCGATAGTTACAACAATTCCTGTAAGCACCAAAACTCCAATCAGCGATTCTTACCGTAGCATCCATCGACATTCGAGACAATTTGGACAAATTGTTCGGCATTGAGACTCGCGCCACCCACCAAAAACCCATCACAGCCACCGAGAAGCATTAACTCCTCCGCATTTTCCGGCTTGACGGAACCCCCATAGAGGACTGGTGCAATCTTCATGAGACCATCAGGAAGGGCGTCCCGAATCGCTTTAACCATCTCGCCAACAGCGTCTGATGTTGCCGTCACGCCGGTGCCGATCGCCCATATTGGTTCATAGGCGATCGCGATCTGCTCGAAATAACGCTCGTTGACCCCTTCGAGAGCTGAAGCCATCTGTTCGATTACAAAGTTCGTCGCATTGCCTGCTTCGCGAACTTCGTGACCTTCGCCGATGCAAATGACCACCTTAAGACCAACCAGCAACGCCGCTCGAACAGTTGTCGCCACAATTGCATCCGTCATCCCAAACATCTCACGTCGCTCCGAGTGTCCGACAATCACACTTTGAACACCTAGTCGTTTCAGCATGCCCGCGGAAACTTCGCCCGTAAATGCACCGTTCTCCGCCGAATGTACGTGCTGTGCTGCCACCCCGATATGGAGCCGGTCTGCTTCAATCACTGAACATGCTGAACGCAGATCAACAAATGGTGGAGCAATCACGACATCCGTGCGTTCTGGCGTGTGGGCGCGCAGTAGAACTCCAAGCTGTTGAACCAGGTGGATTGACTCCACGTGGTCGAGGTTCATCTTCCAATTGCCAACCACTAGTGATCGTTTATCAGTCATCGTCTATTCCCCTCGTAAGGCTCGAAGACCAGGGAGGTCCCCGAATTCCAACAATTCAAGCGAAGCTCCCCCGCCTGTCGAGATGAATGCCATCTGACTGGCAACGCCAAACTGCTCGACGGCTGCAGCGGAGTCTCCCCCGCCAACCACAGAAATGGCGTCTGAGCCCACCAACGCATCGGCCACCGCACGCGTGCCCGCGGCCAGGCGTGGATCCTCGAATACTCCCATTGGACCATTCCATAGGACCGTTCCAGCGGAATGGAGAATCTCCGCAAACTTGCGGGCCGATTCTGGGCCAATGTCGAGCGCCATGAAACCCTCCGGCACATTGCCCACGTAGTGCGTAGGGGTTTCACTCCCGCCGGTGCCAAACGGAGCACCAGTAGGAAGAGCCCAGACATCGTCGGGAACATGGACTCGTCCAGTTGCGATTAGTTCCGCAACATCTGCGATTCGCGATTCGTCAACGAGTGAATCACCAATGGTTCGGCCCATCGCCCTCCAAAATGTGAATGCCATACCGCCGCCGACTATTACCGCGTCAGCTTTCTCCACGAGCACCTTGGTGATACCCAACTTGTCGGCGACCTTCGCGCCGCCAACGATGGCAACAAACGGGCGTCGGGGATTAGTCAGGAGGCCAATCAATGTTTCCACTTCGTGCGCGAGATTGGGTCCTGCGGCACTGGGAATTAACGTCGGCGGCACCATGATTGAGGCATGCTCTCTGTGGGACACTCCAAATGCTTCGTTCACGTAGACGTCGTACGAGTCCGTTAGCTGGATGCCAAATTCACGATCGTTTCCCTCTTCGCCTGGAGAGAAACGAAGATTCTCTAATAAGTGGACCCCATCAATCAATGAGTTGAGATGCTCTCTCACTGGCTGGACGCTGTACTTCGCCACGGGCTTGCCCTGAGGACGACCTAGGTGAGTGCACGCAGTTACTTCTGCGCCCCGACTCTGAAGATCATGGAATAACGGTAGTGCGCTTTTAATTCTGAAATCATCAGTGACAATTAATGCTCCGTTGCGCTCCCCTAGGGGCACGTTGAAATCAACTCTGACTAAAACTCGTTTCCCGGCGATATCTCCCAGATCATCGATTGAAGGAAGCTGCATTACTACTTTCGTGTCCCCACAATGACCGAGAGATCAACCAAACGGTTGGAGTAGCCCCACTCGTTGTCATACCAACCAAAAACTTTCACCAGGCTGGTCTTGTCATCAATCGGCTGAACCATCGTCATGTTGGCGTCGAAGGTGCACGAAGCGGGGTCCCCCACAATGTCGGAAGAAACAATGGGGTCCTCGGTGTACACCAATACGCGGCCTAGGTCGCCGGCGGCTGCCTTTTTGTACGCCGCATTCACCTCGTCCACCGTCGTAGTGCGAACTATTGCCGTGAAGTCTGTAATTGAACCATCAGGAATAGGCACTCGAAGTGACGTCCCATCCAATTTGCCCTTCATGGCTTGCAGCACTAGTCCCGTCGCCCGTGCCGCGCCGGTTGATGAAGGGACAATATTGATTGCTGCTCCTCGGGCTCGACGTAAGTCACTGTGCGGAAGATCTAGGAGGTTCTGATCGTTGGTGTAGGCGTGGATCGTGGTCATTAGACCCGTCACGATTCCGAAGGAATCGTCTAGCACCTTTACCATCGGTACAAAGCAATTGGTAGTACACGATGCATTAGAAATCACGTGGTGGTTAGCGGGGTCATAGTCGCTGTCGTTCACTCCAACTACAAACGTGGCATCAACGTCAGTTGCCGGAGCGGAAATAATCACCTTTCGAGCACCGCCCACAAGATGTGCTGCCGCTGATTCGCGAGTAGTGAAACGTCCCGTTGACTCAATCACTACGTCAACGCCAGCTTCCTCCCAGCGCAATGAAGCTGGATCCTTTTCGGCAAAGACTTGGATCTCATGGCCGTCCACGGTGATGCTTTTCTCCGTCCACGTCACTGACTGCTTGAGTCGTCCTTGAGTTGAGTCGTACTTAAGCAGATGACCATTAGTGGCGGTTGAGGTTAAGTCATTAATTGCAACAACTTCTACGTCAGGGTTTCCTAACGTCGCTCGCAGAAACCCGCGGCCAATCCGACCAAAACCGTTAATACCTACACGTACCGTCATCACGGCTCCCTTCCAAGACGTTCTAGTTTGCCATTATTTGGTCAAGAACCCGTGCCAATTTCACGGGATCGTGGACCTTGTGGTTAGCCCCGGCCACATCGGCCGTAATAACACCGACATTGGCAATATCGTGGGTGGAGTTACCAGTGTCGTTGACGACGATGACGTCAACTTCAACCCCGTGTCGGGCTAGTGCGTCAAACTGACCGTCGAGCCCCAGGCCCTTGGTCTCAGGGTCTAGCTCCTCGAGATTTGCGAGCCACACGCGAAGCGCGTCCGTTTTCGCGATTGCCTCGGCGATACCGGGAACGACACACGCCGCCAGTACGGAGGTGAAGAGCGATCCTGGGCCGAGTAAAACGAAGTCGGCCTCTTCGATAGCGCGAACCGCTGACTCGGGAGCCACTACCCCAGCCGGGACGGTACTAATCCGCTGAATTTCGGACGACTGGCCAATGGCCACCTGGCCCATTACGGTTCCCGATTTGCAAACTGCCTCAAGCATTACTCCGCTCCGAGACGCTGGGATGACAGAGCCTCGAGCATCAATCAGCTTCGCAATTGACGCCACTGCTCCTTCCAGTGAGGGAATATTGCCTAGCGCAGCCGCAAGGAAGAGGTTGCCGAGGGCGTGATTTCCCATCGTTGGGTCCTGAAAACGGAAATCGAGGAATTCCCCCCAAGGTTTGTTACCTCCGGCGAGGGCGATTAAACATTTTCGAATATCCCCCACGCCCGCTATCCCAAGCGCTTCACGGAGCGCACCGGTGGAACCTCCATCATCTGCTACTGAAACGATTGCCGTAATCTCGCACTCGAGCAACCCAAGGGCGCGCAGAGTGACTGCCGTTCCGTGGCCGCCACCGATCGCTGCAACTTTCACGACCGATCGACGTCCCTGTGAAAGGCGGTGACTCCAAGCCCTAAACGTTGGGCGATTTCTTCGGCTACCGCCACGGAGCGATGCTTGCCGCCAGTGCACCCGATCGCGATCGACAAATAGGTCTTGCCCTCATTCGCAAAAGCGGGTATTTGCCACGACAACATGTTGACAACGTCCGCGACGAAATGCTCCGCGTCATGATGGCTAAGGACGTATTCTGACACTTCTTTCTCAAGTCCGCTATGTGTCCGCAGAGATTCAATCCAGTGGGGATTTGGTAAAAATCGGCAGTCCAATACGAGATCGGCATCACGAGGAATGCCGTTCGAGTAACCAAAGGACATGATGTTTATTCGCATCGAACTGCTATTAACCGAATTGAACATTTCGGCGATTCGGCGTCGTAGCTGATTTGTGTTCAAAGCACCAGTATCAATCGTTAGATCAGCGTGCTCCATTAATGGCTGAAGCAGATTGCGCTCTCCTTGGATTGCGTTCGCAACGGAGGATGCCGATACCGGATGCCGCCTCCTATTGCCTTCGAATCTGCTGACGAGAACATCATCGGGAGCATCGAGAAACAGAAGTTTTGCCGTAAAACTTTGGGCGCGCAGATCGCCAATCGTACGGATGAGTTGCTCTGGATCCACACCGCCGGAGCGGCCGACGATGAATGCAAGTCCGGTTGTCTCCGAGGCACCCGGCGACGCCAACTCTGAAACGCGAGCGATTAACTCCAAGGG
>JBAXMO010000026.1:0-13430 GCA_037134255.1 Actinomycetes bacterium
GGTGCTGGCCTGATCGGCCTGGCCGTGGGCGCTCTGTTGGCGCCGCCATTCTCCGGTCTCGACACCCTGCCGGCACTCGGAGCGCTCGGCATCACGCTCGGCATCATCCTCGGCGACCTGCTGGTGGTGGGACTAGGCGCACTCTTTGGTGCGTCGGGAATAGTGATTACCGCGTTGCTGGGAGCAGCGGTGATCGACTTCTTCCGATCCATCTTCAACTGACCACGACCGCCCGTAGGTGGGCACGTTCGGTGTCGAGATTAAGAAGCTTCAGTAGGCGAAATCATCGCTGATAGCAACAACGCGCCGAATTGCGAATACTGCGCTTAGTCGACTCGGCTGCCCACACTCTTAAAGGTAGAGAGCGTGAGATTCACAACAAACCTTTGGTGGAGGTGGCGGGAATCGAACCCGCGTCCGTCAGCTTCTCCATGAACATTCTCCGAGCGCAGCCAACGGGAAATTTTCGAGAATCGACCTGTCGCTGGCGCCTGATCGATTCCTTAGTTCACTGAAATTTCCCATTCACAAGGTGAACACTCATGAGTGGTAAGTCCTACTTAATGATGTCCGGGTCTAATCCGTAGGACTTGGACTAGGTGAACATCGCTGCACTAGGCAGCGAGCGCAAGCTTAGGCTTAGCGTTTATTTATGTTTCCGACTCTTTAACGTGGATTCGGAGACCACGGCTCGCTTCTTTCACTTCAACGACCAACGTCGAAACCAATCACCCCCATGTACGGTCACGATGACCGGAACATCAGCGTACCGGCATTGTGCGACGGGTGGTTAGGCGGCCTAGCCGAACTTCTCGACGTTGCGCCGCACGCGAGCCATTTCCCGCTCCGCATCCTTCTTGGCCAGCTCCTGGCGCCGGTCGTGGGACTTGCGACCACGAGCGAGCCCGATTTCGATCTTGGCGCGGCCGTCCTTGAAGTACATCTTGAGGGGAACGATGGTGAGGGGCTGCTGGGTCGTCTGTTCCTTGAGTTCGTCAATCTCCCAGCGGTGAACCAGGAGCTTGCGTCGGCGATCAGGGTCGTGCGAGCCAAAGCCCACCGCAAAGACCCATGGTGGGATGTGGGTGCCGAAGAGCCAGAGCTCGCCGTCTTCCACGCGGGCGTAGCCGTCACCAATCTGGGCCCGTCCCTCACGCAGGCTCTTTACTTCGCTACCCGACAGGACCATGCCGCACTCGAAGGTGTCGACAATTTCGTAGTCGTGGCGGGCACGACGATTGGTGGCTACGACGCGATCGCCCTGATTGTCGGCCTTGGCCGCAGCGCGTCGCTCCTGCATTCTTTTCGCACGGGCCACCCCAGCATGGTACAGACGAGTCGGGAAATTGGGCGAAGGCTCGGTAGGGTGGAGGCGTGCTGACCCTCACTTCCGAACAACACGACGCCATAGTGGCGCACTGCATTCGCAATCTGCCGAATGAGGGTTGCGGACTGCTGGTCGGCAGCGACGATGGCGTAATCAGCCAAGTCGTGCCGAGTGCGAACGTGGCCGATTCGGCCCGTATCTACGAAATCGAACCCAAGGTGTTGCTGCGAACCTTTCGGGCCGCTGAAGACAGTGGGGAAGTGGTGGCCGGTTGTTTTCACTCCCACACCCACAGTGACGCCTATCCGAGCCCGACCGATATCGCTCAAGCGCCTGATCCGTCGTGGCACTACATCTTGGTTTCACTGCGAGTAACCCCACCGGTCTTGCGGAGTTATCGCATTCTGGATGGCGACGTCACTGAAGAATCCGTGACAATCCACTGATTCTGCTCGCAGGGTTCCTAATGTCTGCGTAGACAACGTTGTCGAGAGAGTGGAATCACCATGCCGTTAGAAACTGGATCAACGACTTTTAACCTCGTTCTGCTTATTGCCCGTGTTGCCCTGGGACTCATGATTCTGGCCCACGGTTACGCCAAGGTCTTTCGCGGCGGCAAGCTCGCCGGGACGGCCGGCTGGTTCGACTCGATCGGCATGCGCCCCGGCAAGATCAACGCCTACATGGCCGCTGGCACGGAAATCGGTGTCGGCATTCTTCTAACAATTGGCTTCTTGGTGCCACTCGCCGCTGCCGGCCTGGTCGCGCTTATGACCGTGGCCATCGTGACGGTCCATCGCAAGAATGGCTTCTTCGTCTACAACGCCGGCCAGGGAATCGAATACTGCTTGATGATCATCGTGCTTAGCATTGTTGTCGGAACGCTCGGTGGTGGTAAGTACTCCATCGACGGCATACACGGCCACATCCACTGGATGGACGCTAACCTCCACCACTCGCTCGCAACAGTGGTCGTGGTTGGCTTCGGCGGAGCACTTCTCCAACTGGCAGCCGTGTACCGTCCCGGCAAGGCTCAGCAGGCATAAGTACCGACTTTCTGGAAATCCCGTAATATGTGACTAGTTCGGTCAAGAATTGACCGGAGTGACAAAACGAGGTTCCCGTGTCGATTACCGTGCGCATTCCCACCGTCTTGCGAAGTGCCACTGGCGGCGCTGCAACCATCAGCGCTACTGGCTCGACAATCGGCGAAATCCTGGCCCAGTTGGCTTCCGACCACCCCGGTGTGCAGCCCCAACTCTTTAATGAGGACGGCACGTTGCATAAGTTCTTAAACGTCTACGTCAACGACGACGACGTTCGCTATCTCGGGGGACTAGAGGCTCCTGTCGCTGACGGTGACGAAGTCACGTTGCTGCCCGCCGTCGCCGGTGGTTTCGCGTGACCCGATACGGCTCCGTGCTCGATCTGATTGGCAATACGCCGGTCATTGACACCAGCGCGCTTTCGCCTAAGCCCAACGTCAAGATCTGGACCAAGCTCGAAGGGCGTAATCCGGCCGGCTCCGTGAAGGACCGCGTCGCCTACTCCCTAATCACGACGGCCGAGGCCGATGGTCGATTGATTCCCGGCAAGCCGGGCCAGACGTTGATCGAACCGTCGAGCGGTAATACCGGTATTGCCTTGGCGATGGTCTGTCGCATGCGGGGGTACCACCTCAAGGTCGTGCTGCCCTCCAACGTTTCGATTGAACGTCGTCAACTGCTCGAAGTCTGGGGAGCCGAAATAATCGAGTCTCCCGGCAGCGAAGGCAGCAACGGCGCGGTCCGCCGCGCCCAGCAACTGGCCAAGGACAATCCCGACTGGGTCTTTTTGTACCAGTACGCCAACCCCGCTAACCCGCTGGCCCACTACACGACCACGGGTCCCGAGATCTTTAAGGACGTTCCGGAGATCACCCACTTCGTGGCCGGTCTCGGTACCTCGGGCACCTTGATGGGTGTCGGCAAGTACCTTAAGGAACAGAATCCTGATGTTCAGGTCTGGGCCATTGAGCCACCGAGTGGCGAAATGGTCGATGGTCTTCGTTCGCTCGAAGACGGCTACATCCCACCGATCTTCACGGACAACAACGGGGCCGAACTCCTCGACCGCAAGGTCGTCGTGCGTCCCAAGGAGTCGTTGGAGTGGACTCGCCGCATGTCCGAGATCGGCCTCTTCGTCGGTATCTCGTCGGGCGCCATCATGGCCGGGGCCATCAAGTGCGCTCTGACGATTCCCGACGACCAGGAAGCCCACATCGTCACTATCGCCTGTGACGATGGCTGGAAGTACCTCTCCACCGGTGCGTGGACCGACGACCTTGACGAAGTGGTCGAGCGCGCCAAGCGAATCATCTACTTCTAGTTCCAACTGCACTACCGTTCTCTCGTAACTTTCGAGAGGATTTGGCATGAGTGAAGTACTTCGCGCGGATGGTCGTTCTAACGATCAACTACGCCCCATGAGTTTTGAGCGTGACTTCACCGTCTTCGCGGCCGGTTCAGTCCTCGTGACCTTCGGGCGCACACGCGTTCTCTGCACGGCCTCAGTGGCCGAAGAAGTGCCCCGCTGGCTCAAGGGCAGTGGTCGGGGCTGGGTCACGGCCGAATACTCCATGCTGCCGGGTTCGACGCCCGATCGGGCCAGTCGTGAAGCGGCCAAGGGCAAGCAGTCGGGGCGCACGCAAGAGATTCAGCGTTTGATCGCTCGCAGCCTGCGGGCCGTAACCAACTTGGAGTTGATGCCCGACGTGCAGATTACGGTCGACTGTGACGTGCTGCAGGCCGACGGGGGAACGCGCACCGCCTCCATCTGTGGCGGCTACGTGGCCCTGCATGACGCCCTGACCCGCCTTGTGGCCGAAGGCGTCATTGGCCAGCACGCGCTGACCGATGCCATTGCCGCAATTTCTGTAGGGATCATTGACGGGGTGCCGATGTTGGACCTTCCCTATGAGGAGGACTCCCGTGCCGACGTCGACATGAACGTGGTGATGACGGGATCGGGTGACTTTGTCGAAGTGCAGGGAACGGCTGAGCACAACGCCTTTTCGCGCAGTGAGCTCAACAGTCTGTTGGACCTCGCCGATGGTGGGCTGAAGCACATCATTGAAGCCCAACGTTCGATTCTGGCCACCGCGCCAACGCCACGTCAACGATGAGGACCTACGTCCTCGCCACCGCGAACCCCGACAAGGCCCAGGAGATTCGGGCCATTCTCGACGGCTTGGACGTAACCCTTATCCCGCGCCCCGATGACGTTCCTGAAGTCATTGAAGATGGCGAGACGCTCGAAGACAACGCGCTACTCAAGGCGCGAGCGCTCTGCGAGGCGACCGGCATGGCGGCAATCGCTGATGACACCGGACTCTTTGTTGATGCCCTTAACGGCGCACCGGGCGTCTACTCGGCCCGCTACGCCGGCGAGGACGCGACCTACGCCGATAACTGCGCCAAGATGCTCCGTGAGCTAACGGGCGTGGCCGAAGTGATGCGAACGGCCCGCTTCCGCACGGTGGCCGCGGTGGCCTACCCCGACGGCTCCTGGTTTGTGGTCGATGGCGAAGTAGAGGGCCACATTGCCGAGGCACCTCGCGGAGAGAACGGCTTTGGTTACGACCCAATCTTCGTGCCCGAGGGAACCAAAGGCCGGTCGATGGCCCAACTGGCCCCCGAGGAGAAGCACGCCCTCAGTCACCGGGGCAATGCCTTTCGGGCGCTCGCTGACGCCTTCTCGGAGCGCTGACCGACTCCTCGCGCGTTGACTTTAGGGTGCAGACGTGAAAACGACTGTGGAACTTCCAATGTTCCCCCTCTCAACGGTGCTCTTCCCCGGGCAGCCCATTCCGTTGAACGTTTTCGAACAGCGTTATCGCGACATGGTCTCTGACATCGGCCCCGACGGAGAGTTTGGAATCTGTCTTATTGAACGGGGGAGTGAGGTCGGCGGTGGCGACGTACGCACCAGCATCGGCACGCTCGCTCGCATTCTTCACCTCCAACCGCTCGAAAACGAGACCTACTTTTTGATTGCCGGTGGTGAGCGTCGGTTTGTGGTCGAAGAGTGGCTCAGCGAAGTGCCGTACCCTCTCGCCCGAGTCTCATTTCTTGAAGACGACGAGACACCTACGGCCGCAATTCTGACCACGGCAATTTCCTCAGTTCGGGCCGTGCGTCATCTTGAGAGTGAGATTGACATCGATTCGGGCGCGAACAGCATCTGTGAGTTTGACGAAGACCCCATAGTGGCCGCGTGGCAGTGCTGCTCGTTCTCACCCATGGGCGCCATGGACCGTCAGTCAGTACTCAAGACGGCCAACGTCGATGATCGCCTGCGCTTAGTGTCAGAAATTTGCTGCGAGCGCTTCGGCGACTTGCAGCGCCGAATGCAGATTGACGAGTAGTTCTTAACGAACTTCGTAGAGGTCTACGACGAAAATCAAGGTTTCGCCGGGCTTGATAACGCCACCAGCTCCCTGATTGCCGTAGCCCAAGTGGGCGGGAATGACCAGTCGACGTCGACCGCCAACCTTCATACCCTGCACGCCCTTATCCCAACCGCCGATGACGTAGCCGGCACCGAGGGGGAACTCAAACTTTTCGTTGCGGTTCCACGAGGCGTCGAACTCTTCACCAGTGGAAGCGGCGATGCCCACGTAGTGGACCAGGACACTACGACCGGCGACGGCTTCAGCGCCGTCACCGATCGTGATGTCTTCAATAATTAAATCTTGCGGTGCATCACCGATGTGTGGTTCTACGAAGGGCTTGCTCATGGATAAATCCTAGAAGCGTGAACCGCGAGATTCAAGGACTCGGACGTTGCGAGCTTCGAGACCCTTGGGGCCCTTGGCGACATCAACGGTCACCTTTTGGCCCTTGCGGAGTCCACGAAGGTTGCGGTCCATGATCTGTGACGAGTGAATGAAGAGCTCCTGGCCTTCACGGTCAATGGCGAAGCCGTAACCCTTGGCTTCGTTGAAGAAGCTCACGGTTGCGGTTGGGCCGCCATCGCGACCAGCGGGGGCACGGTCATCACGGAAGGCCGGACGGTCTCCACGAGGAGCGCGGTCACGGTCAGCGAACTCACGACGAGGGGCACGGTCATCACGGAAGGCCGGACGGTCACCACGAGGCGCACGGTCATCACGGAAGGCCGGACGGTCACCACGGGGTGCACGGTCGGTACGTGGAGCGAACTCGCTGCGGGCCGGACGGTCTTCACGCGGGCCAAAGTCGCTGCGGGCGGGACGGTCGTCACGGAATGAAGGACGATCCCCACGAGGGGCGCGGTCACGGTCACCGAAGTCACGGCGCGGGGCGCGAGGACCACGGTCGGCGCGGTCACGGCTCTGTGGACGACGGTCGCCGCGGTCGCGGTCTTCACGGCGTGCGGGACGGTCATCTTCGCGAACAACTTCGGCGTCGATGATGGCGCGAATGTCAGCCAAGGTCATTGGGATCTCTTCGCGCTGGGCCTTGCCTACGAGGGGGCGCATCTTTTCCGTAGGGGGAGTCAGACGCTGCGCTTCGGCGTCGGCACGCTTCACGACCTTGGGCTCAAAGCCCAGGTCGCGCATCATGCGCTTGGTCTTACCGATCATGTCGGGCAGAACAATCGAAACAACGAGGCCAGTCTCACCGGCACGACCGGTACGGCCGGAACGGTGGATGTAGTCATCGTTGGCCTGTGGCAGGTCGTAGTGAATAACACAGGGCAGGGCGTCGATGTGAATACCACGCGCGGCCACATCGGTAGCGACGAGAACATCGGCGCGACCAGAGATAACGGCGGCGAGGGCCTTTTCACGCTGGGCCTGGGTGCGGTCACCGTGAATAGCAACGGCTTCGATGCCGCGCTGCTCGAGCTGGTGAGCCAGACGGTCGGCACCGTGCTTGGTCTTGCAAAAGACGATGGAACGGCCGTGCTCGGCCACGAGTGAAGCCACAGTCTCGACGCGGTCGTCCTTGCCCGTGACCCAGAAGTGGTGGTCCACTTCGGATGGGGCGGCGTCGCCAACGACGTCGTGGACGGCGGGGTTGTGGGTGAACTCTTCAACGAGGGATCGAACTTCTGAACCCAGGGTGGCCGAGAACAACATGACGTGACGGTTCGGAGCGGTCTTGCGCATGATGCGACGAACAGCGGGGGCAAAACCCATGTCGGCCATGCGGTCGGCCTCGTCCACGATCACGGTGGTGACGGAGTTGAGGTCCAGGTCGTCCTGCTCGAGGAGGTCCTCAAGGCGTCCGGGGCAGGCGACGATGATGTCGGTACCCATCTGGAGTGAACGGCGCGCCAACTTGTAGGAGGTGCCTCCGTAGATGGTGATGATGCGGCGGCCACGGTCGGTGGTCAGCTGGGCCAGTTCCTTTTGGACCTGAGCGGCCAGTTCACGGGTTGGCACGAGGACCAGTCCGCGGGGCTGGTACGGCTCGGCACGAGGGGTACGGGCGAGCAAGGCGAGGCCGAAGGCCAACGTCTTACCGGAACCGGTAGGGGCGCGTCCCACAATGTCTCGACCAGCGAGGGCATCGGGTAACGACGACTCTTGGATAGGGAATGGTGACTCAATTCCCTGATCTGAAAGTTTCTTGACAAGTTGGGCGGGTAGGCCCAGTTCAGCAAAGGATAACGACATGACTAATAATCTCCCGACAACGTTGGAAATGATGAGTCCAACTCGAGAGAAATGCACCGAATCGGTCTCCACCGCACTTTGCGGCGATTACAACACTTTTGTCAGTTTAGGACACCGAGCAAACTTTGGCAAGGGGTAGTTTTGAAAAATTTTGGTGCGGGCGAGAGGACTTGAACCTCCACTCCCTTTCGAGAACTGGGACCTAAACCCAGCGCGTCTGCCATTTCGCCACGCCCGCAAGTCGTATCAGCCTAGAGCGAAAGCCTAGAAAGTCCGAACAAGCCGGTAGATTGGCAGATATGAAAGAACTTCAAATGTCGGACGGCCTGGCCGTAAACGATCTCAATCAGCGACTTCTGAAGGAGCGGATTGTCTTCTTGGGCTCCCAGGTCGACCAAGCTTCCGCCAATCGAATCTGCGCCGAACTCCTCCTTCTCGAAGCCGATGACCCTAAAAAGGACATCAGTCTCTACATCAACTCTCCCGGTGGTTCGGTGACCGACGGACTGGCGATCTACGACACCATGCAGTACGTGAGCTGCGATATTCGTACCATCTGCATCGGTATGGCCGCCTCCATGGGCCAGTTCCTGCTCTCGGCCGGTGCCCCCGGTAAGCGGTTCGCCCTGCCTCACAGTCGCATTTTGATGCACCAACCCAGCGCCGGCGGCATGCAGGGCCAGGCCTCGGACATTGCCATTCAGGCCGAGCAGATCGTCTATCTAAAGAAGATGCTCGCCGAGCGCATTGCCTTCCACACTGGTCAGACCCTCGAAAAGATTGAGGCCGACTCGGACCGTGACCGTTGGTTCACCGCGCAAGAGTCCCTCGAATACGGATTTATTGATGCCGTAATCGAGCGTTCTTCGGCCGCCGGAGGAAATTGAGCTCTGAGCTCAATCCACTAGCACGTCGACCCGTCGAGCAGCGACCGGTTCGCGTCGTCAGTGCCAGTCTCTCCATGCGCCAACGGTTGCGCGCGATATGGGATTCCCGTGAACTCCTGACCTATCTCATCACGGCCGACATCAAAATCAAATACAAGGGCACTGCGCTTGGTGTCATGTGGTCAATGGTGGCCCCCGCGCTCAGTATCGGCGTCTACTTCCTGATCTTTCAGGTCATTTTGAAGAACGGCGTACCGGATTATGTCGTGATGCTCTGGGCCGGAATGCTCGTTTGGACCTTCTTTTCCGCGGTCGTGGTCAACGGCACCGGCATCGTGGTGCAACGGTCGGGAATCGTTAAAAAGGTGGCCTTTCCTCGAGAGATTCTGGCGCTTTCTACGGTCGGCACGGCCCTCGTCTACTTCGTTCTGCAGTTCATCGTGCTCGGTGTACTGATGGGCGTGATGGGCCACGCACCGGCCTGGGGCGATTTCTGGCTCCTGCCACTCGCCTTTTTGGGCCTCTTGCTCTTGGCTTCGGCGCTGGGCATTGTGCTTTCTGCGGTCAACGTCTACTTCCGCGACATGCAACATCTGGTGGAAGTCGGCATCTTCTTATGGTTCTGGTTAACGCCAGTCGTCTATTCCTTCCAGCAGACCGTGGCTCCCATGCTCGGCGCTAAGGGCTTGACGTGGATCTACTTCTTGAATCCCATTACGCCCGTCGTCTTGACGTTCCAGCGCGTCCTCTACGGACAGACCATGGTTACCGCCACGACGCCCGGCCACGCGATGATCAACGTCCTACCTAACTGGTCGGCGCTGCACTACGCCGTACTAGACGGCGCGTTGATTGCTGCGAGTGGCGTTGCGCTCATCGTGGCGATTCGTATCTTTGGCCGCCTCCAGGGCAACTTCGCCGAGGAGCTCTAAATGGCCTTCGTCGTTGAAGTCCAAAACGTGGACAAGCATTTTCGTCTTCACAAGGAGCGTCACAAGTCGCTGAAGGACCGCGTCTTGCACCCCGGACAGGGAAGTTTCACCGATTTGCACGTTCTGCAAGACGTCTCCTTCAACATCGGGTCCGGCGAGACCGTTGGCGTTCTGGGTCGTAACGGTTCGGGTAAGTCCACGCTGCTCAAGTGCATCTGCGGCGTACTCCAGCCTTCGTCCGGTCAGATTCTCGTGCGGGGCGAACTGGCCGGACTACTAGAACTCGGCGCTGGCTTTCAGCCCGAGTTGTCTGGTCGTGACAACATCTACCTCTCCGCCTCGATGCTCGGTCTCTCTCGACGCAAGGTCGACGGCCTGATCGACGAGATCGTGGAGTTCTCCGAGCTCGAGAAGTTCATTGACTCGCCCGTCAAGTTCTTCTCCTCGGGCATGTACGTGCGACTCGGCTTTGCCGTAGCCGTGACCGCGAATCCCGACGTGCTCGTCGTGGACGAAGTACTCGCCGTAGGTGACGAGCGATTCCAGGCCAAGTGCATGGACCGTATTCGTCAGTTTCAGGCCGATGGTCGCACTATTTTGCTGGTCTCCCACAATGCCGACCAAGTACGCGCCCTCTGTGACCGGGCCGTAGTTTTGGAAAAGGGACGACTCGTGGCGGACGCGCCGGCCGGCGAAGCCGTTCGTGTCTTTCGCGAGCACCTACTCGGCGGGGCCACCGTGTCGAGTGAGACCAGCCAGGTTGATGGCGGTGTCGTTATTGAATCAATGCGCGGCAGCAACGGCAGCTTCACGGCCCAAACCGGCCAGCGTTTTGAGTTTGAAGTCACCATCAATTCCCAGATGCCCGTCGAAGGCGCGTTCGTGATGGAGCTCTACAGCCAGGCCGGCTCGTTAGTGGTCCGCACCGACCCCACGCAGACTCCCGTCTCTCTCAGTCCCGGCACGCAGACGCTCGCGGTGGCGATTGAAGATCTTCCACTCACGGACGGCTCGTACCAGGTCAACCTGGGCATCGTGAGCGCTGAGGGCAACACCGTGTTTGCGTGGCGCGAGCAGATCGCGGCCCTAGAAGTCTCTTACGCCGGTCGCGGCGCGGGCCTGGTGGCCCTGCGCCTCAATGTTCACTAATTCAGACGGGGAAATGCGCGCAGCGCCCCGAGGGCGCCTAACTGACCGCAGTCCACGGGATGATCGGCCGCCGCCAGCATGCGGCGATCACCTCGAGAGTTGCCGTAGGCGTAGAGCTCGGGCTTGTTGTCACCCACGCTGAGATGGTCGACCCACTCGGTGAGCCGACGAAGTTTTTCTTCCCCGCGACAGTTGTTGCCGAGGTAGCCGCCGGTCAATCGACCCAAGGGGTCCACGGCCAGCCGGGTGCCCAAGAAGCCGTGGGCGCCGAGGAACTCGGCAATCACGCCCACGTAGAGCTCGGGGGAGGCGGAGACGAGCACGACGCGGTGACCGAGAGCCAAGTGCTCGTCGAGGCGGGCCCGCACGGCGGGGCGGAGTTCCTGGGTGACATGGTGGTGAGCAAAGTCTCGGGACGCCGCGGTGACTTCATCCAGGGTGCGCCCTTGGAGGGTGCGACGAAAGAGCGACTCCTTAGCCGTGTCGGCCGCCGTGCCGCTCATAACCGCCCCGTAGGCGAGGGAGGGGAGATGGGAGGCCATTGCTCGGTAAGTCGTAGTCACACCGGCTACGTGCCTCAGCCACTTGACGACACTGCCACCCTCGGTCAACGTGCCGTCGAGATCAAAGGCCGCAACTACGGGACGGGGTTCAGGCATAAGGGTTAGTTTCGCAGGAAAAGTGGGGCCGACTTGCCAAATACCTACAAAGCCGACTAGATTGGTCGACAATCGAGAAACCGCGATTACTATTTCCATGTTCGACCAGGTCGGTCGGACCAATTTTGAAGGAGCAACCATGGCTATTCGTCTTGGCGATGAAGCACCGGACTTCCAGGCTGACACCACGGAAGGTCCCATCAGTTTTCACGAGTGGCTCGGCGACAGCTGGGCAATTCTCTTTTCCCACCCCAAGGACTTCACGCCGGTCTGCACCACCGAGCTTGGCGCGTTCGCTGCTCGCAAGGGCGACTTCGACAAGCGCAACACCAAGATCATTGGTCTGTCCGTTGACTCAATCGAGAGCCACAACCAGTGGAAGGGCGACATTGCCGAAACTCAGGGCACCGCTTTGAACTTCCCCCTCATTGGTGACGAAAGCCGCAAGGTAGCCGACCTCTACGACATGATCCACCCCAACGCCATCGAGACCTTGACGGTCCGCAGCGTTTTTGTCATTGGTCCCGACAAGAAGGTCAAGCTCACCTTGACCTACCCCGCGTCGACCGGCCGCAACATTGACGAAATCATCCGTGTCGTTGACTCACTTCAGCTGACCGCTGGCTACCAGGTAGCCACCCCCGTCAACTGGACCGACGGCGGCGACGTCATCATCGTTAACTCGGTGACCGACGAAGAGGCAAAGACCAAGTTCCCTAAGGGCTTCAAGAAGCTCAAGGACTACTTGCGCATGACCCCTCAGCCCAACAAGTAACTCCCGCTTTTGTAAAAAGGGCCGACCTTCGGGTCGGCCCTTTTTCTTTTCGGTAGCGTGGCGCTATGGCTGAACCAACTCTGTATCTCGTATTCCTCGGCGGCGATCTCGCCCCTGGTCGCATGGGGGAGGACCACGAAGTCGTCGTCGTGGTCGCCGACGACGTGAAGAGCGCCCGCGCCGCTGCTCGTAAGAAGTGGACCGGCACGAGCCGTCCCCACGTGGATGCCATTCGACCCCTGACCGCGACCGACGGGTACTCGATTCAATTGGTCCACACCGGCGCGGCCGACACACTCGAGATCGACACCACGTTCGAGCCGTAGGTTCAGCGCGCTCGTGCGTTAGGGTCGAGGCGAACCTAAGGAGTCACGATGCCTTCTCGCCCCACCACCTTTACCTACGCCGGACAGACCGTAAACCGCATGGGCTACGGCGCCATGCGTATCACCGGAGAGGGCGTCTGGGGTTACCCCAAGAATCGAGACGGCGCGATTGCCGTCCTGCGTCGGGCCGTAGAGCTCGGTGTTGACTTCATCGACACGGCCGACTCGTACGGTCCGTACGTTTCGGAAGAACTGATCAAAGAGGCCCTCCACCCCTACGGCATCGTGAAGATTGCCACCAAGGCCGGACTTCTTCGTACCGGTCCTGGTGTCTGGGTGCCCTGTGGCCGTCCGGACTACTTGCGTCAACAGTGCGAGATGTCGCTACGCCGCCTCGGGCAAGAGTCTCTCGACCTCTTCCAGCTACACCGCATCGATCCCCAGCACGACGCCGACGAGCAGTTCGCCGTGTTGCGTGCGTTGCTCGATGAGGGCAAGGCGCAAGCGATTGGTCTTTCGGAAGTCAGCGTCGAGCAGATTAAGGCCGCTCAGAAGATTGTCCCCGTTGCCACGGTGCAGAACCTCTACAACTTGACGAACCGCAAGAGCGAAGACGTTTTGAACTACTGCGATGAGCAAGGCATTGGATTCATCCCATGGTTCCCCGTGGCATCGGGCGAACTGGCCCGACCGGGTGGTGCGATTGATGCCCTAGCAGCTCAAGCGGGCGTC
>JBAXMO010000027.1:0-13313 GCA_037134255.1 Actinomycetes bacterium
CCATTCGTGCGTTCCAAAAATCTCTCTTAGGGGCCGCACCACAACTCCATCGGGCCTTGCCGTGGTCGAGCGTGAGTGACCCTTGGGCGATTCTGGTCAGCGAAGTGATGCTGCAACAGACGCAAGTTGCTCGGGTGATTCCGGCGTGGCTGAACTTTCTCGAACTGTTTCCCACGCCACAGGTCTGCGCCGGCGCGCCACTCGCTGACATTCTGCGGGCGTGGCAGGGGATGGGTTTTGCTCGAAGAGCGAGAAACCTTCAGTTGGCCGCCCAGGTCATTGTGGATCAGTTTGGTGGCTCAGTGCCGTCCACGCCTGAGGCTCTGCGATCCTTGCCCGGGGTCGGCGCATATACGGCCCATGCGGTGGCCAGTTTTGCCTTCCGCCAACCAGTAGCGGTGCTGGATACCAATGTTGGACGCGTCGTAGCTCGCGCCATTGCCAATGAAACCCTCACAGCGAAGCGAGCCCAGGAAGTGGCCGCCGAACTGCTCGGCACGACCGATTCAGCCCAGTGGAATCAGTTGATGCTTGATCTCGGTGCGCAGTTCTGCCGGGCGAAGCCACTGTGCGACACGTGTCCCGTTGCCTCAGTCTGTGTGTGGCATCGTTCGGGCGGACCCGATCCCGCTGTTCGCTCGGGTGGCGTCTCCACTCCGCAAACGCCGTTTGCCGGATCGCTACGTCAACAGCGGGGAATGGTTTTACGCAGCCTTGGCGCCACGTCAATGAGTCGAGCGGTGATCGAACGACAAGCCGGTATCGATCCCGTCCGGCTACAAGAGGTTTTGGATGGCCTTGTGAGTGACGGACTTATCGAGCGCCATAAAACTTCGTACTGCCTGCCGGGGGATTAACGACCTAGGAATTCACCAATCAGGTGGTGCACGGTATCGGGATCTTCGAGGTGCAGGAAGTGGCCAAGCCCGGGGAGAATCTCCATTTCTGAGCCAGTCGCGAGGAACTGCAAGGTAGCTTCAGCGACCGCGGGATTGATGCAGCCATCGTTTTCTCCGTGGAGATAGAGAACCGGCATGTCTGGAACTTTGTTAAAGGTGTCGCGCATGTACTGCAACTCCTCTTTGGGCTGAGGCGGCGTAAACATGGCGCGGTAGTAGCCCAGCGCGGCGCCGAGATTCTCAGGTGTGCCAAGTGCGGTGCGTACCGACGCAAAATCGTCTTCGTGGGCGTACCCGGGTGACCAGTCATTCCAGAGTTGGTCAATAAACGAAAGCTCATTGAGAGAGACCACAATGTCAGCGAGTGGTGACTGGAAGAAGAACATGTACCAACTGAGGCGAAGTTGGTCGTAGGTCATAAAGGCCTGCGCCATTAGTGGTGTGGGGGGTACGGACATAGTGACCCCCTTGCGCCAGCGCTGCGGCGCTGAGGCCAGCGCGGCGTAGGCCGCAACGGCACCCCAGTCGTGTCCGATGAGGACGGCGTCACTGCCACCCCCGAGTGCTTCGTGAAGTTGGTTAACGTCGTGGGCCACTGCGGTCGTGTGGTAGTCGCCTGATGCCGAAATGGAGCTCGGGGCGTACCCGCGCATAGCTGGTGCCACGACGTGATAGCCCAGGCCGGCGAGATACGGCATGAGGTAGCGAAAGGTGTAGTTCGTATCGGGAAAACCGTGGAGCAGGACGGCGAGTGGTCCGGTCGGATCGCCAGCCGACGTGTAGGAGATTGTGACGTCACCGAGGTCTATTGAATAAGTACTCATACCGCCACGGTACTCAATGATGCCTGTAACCTCGCGACCGTGACCGAACTTTCAATCCCGAAGTACCGCGAAGTGCTCGGCCACTTCGCCACCGGCGTTGTGGTGATTTCCGCCATGACGCCAGAAGGCCCTGTCGGCTTTACCTGCCAGTCCTTTGCGGGACTCTCGCTCGAACCTCTCTTGGTGACGTTTGCCGCACAGCGCAATGGAAATTCTTGGCCGCGCATGCAGGATGCTGGTTCGCTTGCCATATCGGTGCTTGGCGAAGATCAAGAGTCGGTTGCTCGTACCTTTGCGACATCGGGTATCGACAAGTTCGCCGCGGTGGCGTGGTCCCCTGGCACTAATGGCGCGCCACAGATTGCTGGATCCATCGCAATAGTTGAAGCGTCGATCGAGCATTCGAGTGAGCACGGTGACCACGACATCGTCGTAGCAGCAGTGACCGGCCTAGAGGCACGCGCCGGAGCTCCGCTTCTGTACTTTCGGGGGGGATTCGGGACCTTTGCGGTGTAGGCATTTTCAAACAGCGAATGACCCAAGGGTCATTGCATGATTGTCGTGGGCATCGTCATCGGTGTGTTTGTTCTTACGTTGGTCGCGTTGCGTGTCAACAAACTACACCGCGATGCGCAGCGATTGATCGCTCCACCATCGATACCACCACTGGAAGTTCGGCCAATCATTCGAGTCGTCGGTTCCGACATGCCCCCGCTGCCGTCGATGGAGCTGAACCGACCCAGTATCGATAAGTCAAAAAACTACGTCTTTGGAGAAAATCTCGACTCACCTCTGAGCTATCCGACGCTGAGTTCACCTCGTGAGAAGTGGGCAATTGAACGATCATCCCACCGCAGTCGATGGCCCCGAGGATCGGTAAAGATTCTCGGGTTCGCTCTGGTGGTCATTGCGGTGCTGCTGGTAGCGGGCACCCTGCTGACGCAGCGTTAACCACCTACGCCAAGGGCGTTCAGGATGAAGGCGTAGACCGCAGCTTCGTCACGCCACGCGTCGTAACGGCCGGATGGTCCGCCGTGCCCGGCACCCATTTCCATTTTGAGATAGGCCACATTGCTGTCGTTGGCATCACGAAGTGCCTGCACCCACTTGGCTGGCTCCCAAAAACCAACTCTGGAATCGTTCAGCCCACCGGTGGCGAACAAAGTGGGGTAGCGCTCAGAGCGAAGGTTATCGTAGGGCGAATAGCCCTTCATCGTTCGATAGGCGAGTGGATCGGCGTCGGGATTGCCCCACTCTTCCCATTCGTTCGTAGTGAGGGGGAGGGAGGCGTCCAGCATTGTGGTGAGGGCGTCAACAAAAGGCACTTCGGCCACGACGGCCGTAAATAGCGTGGGGTCGAGGTTCATGACGGCACCCATCAAAAGGCCACCGGCCGATCCGCCGCGAGCGGCAAATCGATCGCTCGAAGTCCACTGGTGGTCGACGAACCACCGGGCGCAGGTTACGAAGTCACTAAACGTGGTTGGCTTCTGAGCCAGTTTGCCCATCTCGTACCACGCGCGACCCATCTCACCACCGCCACGAATGTGAGCGATGGCGTAGATCACGCCGCGGTCCAACATGGAGACGCGAAAGGCCGAGAAGGCTGGGTCGTAGGAAATCTCGTAGCTCCCGTAGCCCTCGAGGAGCATCGGTGCAACGCCGGTTGGTGAGAGTTGGCCGTCGGCACCAATGGTGACGAGGTCACGGCGCGCGACAACTGAAACTGGAATTAGTTGGCCGTCAGAAGCCGGAACCCAAATACGACCCGTGACGTACTTGTCGGCATCAAAGCCGCCTCGAACTTCCTGTTGCTTGCGGGTAGTCATTTCGCCCGTGGCGAGATTCACATCGGCGATACGTCGAGGCGTGATGAGTGAAGTCTCCACAATGCGCAGGTATTCAGTGTCGTAGGTCGGTGTATCGGCCGCCACAATCGTGTGAGGCGAGACACCAGAAGTGAGGAGATAGCTACGTTCGAGCAGGCCGTCATCAAAGGGATCGCCTGAGGTGAGTGGAAGGACCCGCACGGCGGCACAGCCATCGACTCGTTCGCTCAAAACGAGGTAATTGGCGTAGGCCTCCACGCCATCGAGACGGTTGCCGCTGCGTTCGCCAATGAGCTCGCGCCACGAACCTTCGGACTCCTCGCGAACCATCAGTCGAAAGTCGGTTGCTTGCTCGTTAGTCACCTTGAGCCAAAAGTTCGTCCCCGAAGGCGACTGGTAGTGCTCGACTCCGTATTCGATGCCGTGCTGGCGCTCGTCGAGGAGTTCCAGTGGTGCAGTGGGGTTATTGGCTGGAACCCATCGGGCTTCGGAGGTCATAGAAGATGAGAGCGTGACGATGATGACCTGGCGGTCGCGTGAGCGACTCACGCCGACAAAGTACTGAGGATCGTCTTCTTGGAGTACGAGGGCATCACTCGCCTGCTCGGTTCCAATTTCGTGACGCCAAAGCTGCCACGGACGCATAGTTTCATCGACCTTGGTGTAAAAGATGTGGCGACTGTCGCTAGCCCACGTGAAGCCGTAGTACACGTCGGTGAGTACGTCGCTACAGGCTGCCTGTTCGGCAAGCGGGCGAATGGTAACGCGATGACGCTCGCTGCCGTTGGTATCCGTTCCCACGGCGACCCAGGTGTCATCTGGGCTGACACTCAAGATTCCAACAGAGAGGAAGTCGTGACTCTCGGCCTCGACGTTTTCATCCAAGATGATCTGCTCACCGGGGAGCGTGGATGCGGCGTCGATCGGGGGTGGAGTGACGAGATCGTCGCCCGTGGGAACGCGGCAACTAATTGAGTACTCGAGTCCTTCTTTGGTGCGATCGAAGTACCACCAGCCGTCACGGCGGACGGGAACCGAAGTGTCGGTTTCCACGACACGGGCCTTGATTTCATCGAAGATGGTGACCTCGAGGGGCTTGAGATGGGCGAGCGACTTCGCCACGAACTCGTTCTCTGCAGTGAGCAATGAGATGACCTCGTCGCTCTCGCGATCCATAATCCAGTAGTAGGGGTCGATACGAGTATCGCCGTGTCTGGTTATCTCAAAGGGACGCTTGGGGGCACGTGGGGCTGGAGTCACCATGCCACTCTGCCACCTAAAAGTGCATGGCTGAGCGGTGGGGTTAGTACTATCTAGGTAGTGGTAACTCCATAAAGGGGCATTGTGACGGTCGAAAACCTAGATTTCAGTAAATACAAGCTTGGCTGGAGCGACGAACATGACGTCGTCTTTAAGCCCAAGAAGGGCATCAACGAATCGATTGTTCGCGAGATGTCCGGTATTAAGAATGAAGCCGAATGGATGCAGAAGTTCCGCCTCAACGCCCTGAAGCGTTTCGAGAAGAAGCCCATGTTGCCCTGGTTTGCCGACCGGATGCCCGACCTCGACTTCAACGACATCTACTACTACATCAAGCCAACCGAGAATCAGGTCAACGACTGGGAAGACCTGCCCGACGCTATCAAGCAGACCTACGAGAAGCTCGGTATCCCCGAAGCTGAGCGCAAGTACCTCGCCGGTGTTACGGCCCAGTACGAATCCGAAGTGGTCTTTCACCGCAACCGAGCCGACCTCGAGTCACTCGGTGTCATCTTCACCGACATGGACACCGCCGTTCGGGAGTACCCCGAATTAGTGATGAAGTATTTCGGCACGGTCATTCCGCCGAACGACAATAAGTTCGCTGCCCTGAACTCAGCGGTCTGGTCCGGAGGATCATTCATCTACGTCCCACCAGGCGTAAACGTCGACCAGCCCCTGCAGGCCTACTTTCGCATCAACACCGAAAACATGGGCCAGTTCGAGCGGACGTTGATTATCGCTGACGTCGGCAGCCAAGTGCACTACGTCGAAGGCTGTTCGGCACCGGTCTATTCGACTGACTCGTTGCACTCCGCCGTTGTGGAGCTCGTTGCACTCGAAGGTTCGCGAATCACCTACACGACGATTCAGAACTGGTCGAACAACGTCTACAACCTCGTAACGAAGCGGGCCCGTGCGGAAGCTGAAGCCCGAGTCGAATGGATTGACGGGAACATTGGATCTCGCCTCACGATGAAGTACCCCTCGGTCTACCTCATGGGACCAAAGGCTTCTGGCGAAGTGCTCTCCGTGGCTTACGCCGGAGCTGGTCAGATGCAGGACGCTGGAGCCAAGATGGTCCACTGCGCTCCCGAGACCACTTCAACAATTGTTAGCAAGTCCATTTCCAAGGACGGCGGCACCACGACCTATCGCGGCCTCGTCAAGGTTGAAGAAGGGGCCACTGGCTCTAAGTCCTTCGTGCGTTGTGACGCGTTGATCTTGGACGAGCACTCTGTTTCCGAAACTAAGCCCTACATGGAAGTCGGTGAGCAGGACGCCTCAATCGGTCACGAAGCGACTGTTTCGAAGATCGGCGACGACCAGCTCTTCTATCTCATGAGCCGCGGGCTCTCCGAAGGACAGGCCATGGGCATGATCGTGAACGGCTTCATTGAGCCTGTGACGCGGACACTCCCCATGGAGTACGCCGTGGAGTGGAGTCGCTTGATCGAACTCCAGATGGAAGGATCGATCGGCTAGCGAGCCGGTCGATACATGGCATAAAGCGACGGACCATCCTTGACAGGCGTCAGGGTGTTTTGCAGTTCAAATCCAAAGCGTCGGTAGTAAGCGATGTTGTCTACTTTTTGTGTCTCTAAAAAGGTGGGCACTCCTTCAGCGTCAATCTGCGTGAGTGCTTCGTCGAGCAACATCTTGCCGATGCCTCGTCGCTGAACTTCAGGGTCAGCGACCAACAAGAAGAGATACCAATGAAGATCCTTGGGATGGTTCTTGGCGATTGCGTTGATAAAGGTATTGCCGTTTAAGAGTGACCGTGGTCGGCGGTAGAGGGCCCGAATAGTTCCAGGAATCTGGGCCAACTGCGTGAGAATTGGCTGGGGATACATGCCAGTGGGCAGCCAGGCTGCTGCCCCCACGATGCGATCGTCTTGATCGCGAACGGTAACAATCCGTCCCGTCTTCCAATGGCGAAGGTTGCCACGGAAGAAGAGCGTCAGGCCGCGTGATCGGGTGATTGATCGACTCGATAAAAAGGTGAAAAAAGGGTCGGTGTAGAAGGCGCGTGACGCTACGACGGCGACCTCGTTAATGCCCGCACTGTCGAGTGCCCTGGTGTCAATCCGGAATTGGTCCATTGGCGAACAATACAACTGAGGCATCAAAATCAGGGGACTATCTTGCCCAAATGGCCGTCGCGTGGCACGATGGAGGCATGGCTATGAGAGAAGAGTGCAAGCACTTCCAGAGCCGCACCTACGCCAATGGCGAAACAGCCCGATTCTGTGTCTTAGGAGCTGCGCCAGATCAGCCATTTTCCTGCCCGGACTCGTGCGTAATGTACGAGCGCCGTTTTGCCGATGTCGGTTGGGTCCATGGATCACTCGTGTCTCCGCCAACACCGACGGTTCCTGATTCGACCACCGGTTCTCGAGAGGACGTCTTGGCTGCCGCTAGCGAGATTGTCGGGGCCGTGGCCCCAAAGATGTTTGAAGAGCGCCGGGCGCAACTAGAGGCCGACAAGAACAAGAGTCGCAGCCGCTGGCAATTCTGGAAGCGTTAATTTCCCCGGAACGTTGGCTGGCGCTTCTCCATGAAAGCGGCCATCGCTTCAATGAGGTCGTTGCTTTGGATGTACATCGTGTTCCAAGCGGCCACGAATTCGAGACCCTCCTGCACGGTGCGTCCTTCGTTAGCGGCCAGCACCGTCTTGGTGCCCGCAACTACCAGTGGTGAGTTGGCCGCAATTTCCGTGGCGAGCTCCAGTGCCTTGGCGTAGACCTCGTCGGCAGATCCATCCACGACGTCATTGACCAGTCCGATGCGCTCGGCACGAGCCGCGCTGATGTCCTTGCCGGTGAAGGCCAGCTCGGCCACGTGACCGGCACTGACGATTTTTGGAATTCGCTGCAAGGTGCCGAGGTCGGCGACGATGGCAACTTTGGCTTCGCGCACTGAAAAAATCGCGTCAGAACTCGCGTAGCGAACGTCGGCTGCACAGATGAGGTCAATGCCACCACCGATGCAGTATCCGTGCACCGCAGCGATGACGGGGACCTTGAGTTCGGCAAAGCACGTGATGGCGTCTTGCATCCGTCGGACATCTCGATAGAGAGACTCACTCTTTTGGGCGGCCGATCGGTCGGTACCACCACCAACAAAGTTGCTGCCCATCTGCTTGAGATCGAGGCCCACTGTGAAATGGGGTCCCCGGGCCGCGATGATGAGGACGCGGACGTCATCGTTGCTGGCCACTTCGGCGGCGGCGCGAGGTAGGTCCTGCCACAAGTCGCGCCCCATGGCGTTACGGGCCTCGACTCGGTTCAGCCAGAGGGTGGCGACGTGCCCCTGTACTTCGAGGGTCAGTACTGGTGATTCAAATGACATAGGAACTCCCGAATCTGAGATGTCGAGAGCCTATTGCCTCAGGGGTGGAAGCAGCGGCCTCGCCTTTAGACTGCTAGGGCTACCAAGCATTGCCTATTATGACGAACTTTCTCGACACCGCCACCCACTGGATTGAAAGCCAGTCCGACGCCGCCGAGCGTCGGACCATGCTCGCCGAGTTTGCGATAACTGGCATTCCTAAGACCACCGACGAAGTGTGGCGGTACGCCCCTCTCGAGTACTTCAATTTGGATCAGTACACCGTCGATGCACCGTTCCAGGACCACTCCAGCGACGCGCTCGAGACGTCGATTGCCACCCTGGGCGCTGTCGTGGTGCGAACACATAATGGCGTATTCCAAGGCGTGGAAGGGCATCTCAATGGTGTGACTGTTGAGACAACCAAGCACGCTGGCAACATCACTGGGTATGAGGATGATTCCTTTGTGGTTCTGAACGGCGCGCTGACGCCAGGAACTATTGAACTCACCGTGACGCCAGGTAGCGAGATTCGTGAGACCATCGTGATTCTGCACACCCTCACTGCGGGCGCCGCATTTCCTCGACTGAAGATTTCTATTGGCAAGAGCGCCTCGGCCCGAGTCATCGAGATTTGGTCCGGAGGGCTCGACTCTCTTGTCGTTCCCGTATCCGAGTACCACTTGGATGAGAATTCATCATTGAATTTGGCGACGTATCAGCGACTCGACCTCAGCGCTTGGTACGTGTCGCGCACAACCACCACGCTGGGTCGTGACGCCCGCATGCACCAGTCGGTCATTGGCATGGGTGCCGCGTATGACCGGGCACGCAACGACGCCGTGTTTCAGGGAACGGGCGCGCAGAACGAACTCTGGACGACCTACCTCGGCCGTGGTACTCAGGTTCACGATCTTCGCTCGCACCAGTTACACAACATCGGCCGTACCGCATCGCGCCTCCTCTCGAAGGGCGCAGTTGCCGAAGAGTCACGTTCTATCTACACCGGGCTTATCGAAATCGAGCGAGGCGCGCGCCGAACTGACGCCCGTCAGACGAACCACAACTTGCTCCTTTCGCCTCACGCCCACGCCGACACCGTCCCAAATCTCGATATTCGTGAAAACGACGTGACATGTGCTCACGCCTCGTCGGTCGGGCCCCTCGATGAACTCCAGCGCTGGTACCTGGAGTCCCGTGGCGTTTCTCGTCACGACGCCGAACGTTTGATGATTCAAGGTTTCTTCAATGAGATGCTCGATGTTCTACCTCGCGATGTGGCGAGCGTAATTGAAGCCGATATTGCCAGTCAGCTTGATGGCGTGGTGGTCGTATGACCTTTACCCCGTTGATCGCACGAGATGAACTCGTCGAAGGACAGGCCCACCAGGTCCGTCTGGATGGACGCGTACTGGCCGTTGTGCTACTCGGTGCTGACGTCTACGTGCTGAGTGATCGTTGCTCGCACGAGGAGTTTTCACTCTCGTTAGGTGAAGTGGATGTTGACGATAAGACCATCGAGTGCGAGCGACACGGCGCGCTGTTTTCTCTCGAAACCGGCGCCCCGGTGACATTTCCTGCGACACAGCCGGTCGAGGCCTACGCAACCCGTCAGGTCAATGGATTTGTAGAGGTGGACCTACCGTGAGCGAGCTCGTAATAACTGACCTGCGCTGCAATGTAGGTGACAAAGAGATTCTTCGTGGGGTCAATCTGACCGTCCGAAGTGGCGAAGTGCACGTCATTATGGGACCCAACGGATGCGGCAAGTCGACCTTGGCTCACGCCCTGACTGGTCGCCCCGGCTACACCGTCACTGGTGGGTCGGTCACGCTCGATGGCGTGGAACTCTTGGGTCTCGCTCCGTCGGAACGGACCCGTGCCGGACTGTTCTTGGCACTTCAGCACCCCATGGAAGTTCCCGGTGTTCGCCCCGTCGACATGCTGGTGGCGGCGGGCGCTAAGCCCACTGAAGTCGAAGCCACGATGGCCTTCGAGGCAGTCAATGTTGGCCTTCGCCCAGAACTTCTCGAACGCTTTGTCAATGTCGATCTCAGTGGTGGCGAGCGCAAGCGCGCCGAGGTCGTTCAACTTGGAGTTTTAAAGCCGGCCTTTGCGGTCTTGGATGAGATTGACTCGGGTCTCGATGTCGATGCCCTCGGTGCCGTCGCCCGCCGCTTAGAACTGGCGACGAAGGAATGGGGTCTTGGCGTTTTGGCCATTACTCACTTCCGCCGACTTCTGCAAGAACTCACCCCTGACGTGATTCACGTGATGAGTGCGGGACGGGTTGTGGCCGAAGGTGGCCCAGAACTAGCCGAAATACTCGAACGTGACGGCTACGAGCCATTCAAAGAATTGCCTGATGCCCGTTCGTAACGGGCCAGCGTTGGTAATTTGACTCCATGGCAACTGGACGCACTGGCGGAACTCGTAATCGATCAGTTGGTAACGAGGACCGTCTCATTGCTTTGGGTGACGCGATTGATCGGCGGTCCGGCGTGACACGTAAGTCGCCACGAGGAGCCAGGCGTCCCGCGAAGCGAGGCCACAATTCGACTCTCCGTCGTCGAGTTACCGTGGTTCTCCTTGTCGTAGCAGTCATAGGTACAGGTTTTGCAGGTACGTCCTACTGGTTGGCTCGTTCACAGTTTGAAAAAATTAATAACTTGGCGTGTGGCGCTGCCTGTCTGCCCACCATTGGTGACGAGCCCTTCAATATTCTCTCGGTGGGCTCGGACTCACGAGCCGGCCTGAAGGGCGAGGCGGCGGCACAAGCCGGCGCGGTCGCGGGCCAACGAAGTGACGTTGTCAAGATCATCCATGTTGACCCCGGCACGCAGAAGATCACCGTTATTTCGATTCCGAGAGACACCATGGTCTCGCTCCTGGAAAATACGGGGCAGTACTCCAAGTTCAACCGCATCAATGTGAATTACGGCAATGGTCCCCAGTTGCTTGCACGGACGATTACTGCCAATTTTGGTATCCCAATCAATCACATTGTGGAGGTCAGTTTTGGTGGTTTGGCGAATTCGGTCGTTGCGCTGGGTGGCCTCTACATGAACTTTCCCTACCGAGCTCGAGACGCCTATTCAGGTCTGCGTATCTATTCGCCGGGCTGTCAACACATTGACGGGATGAGTTCGCTTGCCGTTGCGCGCTCACGCCACTTTGAGTGGTTCCAAAATGGCCACTGGTACTACGACGGCACTAGCGACTACGGGCGCATCCACCGCCAAGACGCATTCCTACGCGCGATGATTTTGCGCGCCCGCAAGGAATATAACCCCAACACCATCATGAATGTCCTCGGCAAACTGCCCGAAGGCATCACGATTGATAACTCCTTCACCATCAACAACGTGATTGCTCTCGCCGTGAAATTTCACAACTTCGACCCCAATCAAATGGTGACCTACACCCTGCCAACAATCAGCCCCGGGCACGTCGGCAACTACGGCAGCGTTCTCGTCGTGAACCAGCCTGCGACCCAGCAACTACTGGTAAATGTTTTTGGATCGTCGTTGGTGAAGCCAACTAATCCACCACCCAATGCGCAGTTGCAGACACCGCAGCCGCCTTTTGTACCGCTCCCCACCACGACCACCACTGTCAAGTCGACGGGAACAACCAGCAAGCACCCAGTGACGACAACCACGCAGCCGACCAATGACGCTTACTACTTCAATCCAACACCGTGCTTCCCAAGTCAGGCGACTAAGTAAGGCTTAGGCGAGGTCGTTCAGACCTTGGGTCAACGTATTCCACGCCAGCACGGCGCACTTGATGCGAACGGGAAACTTCACAACACCCTGCAGTGCAGCGAGCTCACCGAGCGCTCGAAGATTTACCGGCTCGGGCTCTACTTCAGCATCAAGTGAAGTCTCGTGAACGGTCATTAGCTGCTTGAACGTGTCGATTGTTCCGCGTACGGTCTCTAGAGGTTTACCCTTCACGGCGGCGGTCATGAGTGAGGCTGAAGACTGCGAGATAGAGCAACCGTGGCCCGCAATCTTGATGTCAACCAGCGTGTCGCCTTCCACCTGCAAGAAGACGGTGATTTCGTCGCCGCACAGAGGGTTGAATCCCTCGGCCTTGTGGGCCGGTGGCGTGGCCAACTCACCCCGGTTACGGGGGTTCCGGTAGTGATCCAGAATAATTTCGCGGTAGAGATCTTCAAGGTTTGACATCGTTAGCCAAACAACCTAACGGCGTCATCAAGTGCCGTCATCAGCGTTTCGATATCAGATTCATCCGAGTAGGGGCCAAAGCTGGCTCGAGCCGTGGCGGTCAGCGAAAATCGCTTCATTAACGGCTTGGCGCAGTGGTGACCCGGTCGCACGCAAACGCCAAACTGGTCGAGAACTTGGGCCACATCGTGGGGGTGGACACCTTCGACGTCGAAACTGACCACGCCACCGCGCATCTCCATCGTGGTCGGTCCAAAAACGCGAATTCGTTCTGGGAACTGAGTCGCCAGTTGGTCTAGGAGCGAAGCCGTTAGTTGATGCTCGTAGGCCGCGATGTCTTCCATGCCCAGACTTTCGAGGTAGTGCGCAGCCGTGTGGAATCCAACGGCTTCAGCGATGGGCGGCGTACCGGCCTCGTACTTCGCGACTCCTTCGGCCGCAGAAAAGCCGTTGAGACTGACGTCGGCAATCATGCCGCCACCACCGAGAAATGGGGGCATGGACTCCAAGATTGATCGTCGAACCCAGAGCGCACCGATGCCCGTCGGCCCCAACATCTTGTGGGCTCCAAAGGCCAAAAAATCTATGTCGAGCTCCGCCACGTTGGTAACTCCGTGGGCGACTGACTGGGCACCATCAATGGCAATGAGCGCGCCGGCGGCGTGGGCCGCAACTGCTAACTCGGCGATGGGGTTAATCGTTCCGAGCACGTTCGACATACCGGTGGCGGAGAGTAGTTTCGCCCCCCGCAGAAGTTCATCAAGATTTGAAAGGTCGAGGCGAAAATCGTCGGTGACCTTGATGAACCGAATTTCAAAGCCAATCTCTTCGCGAAGCTGGAACCAGGGAACCAGATTGGCGTGGTGTTCCATCTCCGTTAGAACGACAACGTCGGAGGATGAGAGATTGGCCCGACCCCACGACTTCGCTAGGAGATTGAAGGACTCAGTAGTGCCGTGGGTGAAGATGAGTTCATCC
>JBAXMO010000028.1:0-13310 GCA_037134255.1 Actinomycetes bacterium
GTTAACCGGTTCGGAGACCCTTCGCTCAAGAGTGTGCGGGAGGAACTGCAGGCCCGTCTTGATGTCCACGAACATCGGCCCGGAGTCGGTGAACACGACGGCGTACTTGTCGCACCCGTCTGATGCGCCGGTAGCGTGACCCTATGGAAGAAACAGTCATTAAGGGTTCGCCCGTCGACCCCGTCGAAGCATTTCGTAACGTCCCCCTCCCCGCGTGGGACCGTATTGGGGAGTACGAAGATATCTTTTACGATGTCGCTGAAGGCATCGCAAAGATCACAATCAATCGCCCCGAGCGCCGCAACGCTTTTCGCCCTCAGACCCTCTTTGAACTGTCTGACGCATTCGAGCGGGCCCGCGACGACATCTCGGTAGGCGCCATCATCTTGACGGGTGCCGGTCCGGACGCATTCTGTTCCGGTGGCGACCAAAAGATTCGTGGTAACGACGGATACATCGGTGATGACGAGGTGGCTCGCCACGGTGTGGGTCGACTCAATGTATTGGATCTTCAGATTCAGATTCGCCGCCTGCCCAAGCCAGTCGTTGCCAGCATCGCGGGTTACGCCATTGGTGGAGGACACATCCTGCACCTGGTCTGTGACCTTTCGATTGCCGCTGATAACGCTCGCTTCGGACAGACCGGACCAATGGTTGGCTCTTTTGATGGTGGCTACGGTTCATCTCTACTCGCCCGGACCATTGGACTCAAGCGCGCGAAAGAAGTGTGGTTCCTCTGCCGTCAATACGACGCAGCCACCGCGTTGGACTGGGGCCTCGTCAACACCGTGGTACCCCTCGCTGATCTCGAACGCGAGACGGTGGCCTGGTGTCGCCAGATGTTGGAACTCTCACCCATTGCGCTACGCATGCTGAAGGCCGGCTTCAATGCCGCCGACGATGGCTTGGCTGGCATTCAACAGCTCGCCGGTGATGCCACGATGCTCTTTTACATGTCCGAAGAAGGTCAAGAGGGTCGCAACGCCTTCGTGGAGCACCGTCGTCCCGACTTCTCTCGTTTCCCCAAGCGTCCGTGAGGCAGACGCCCGGGCCAGTACGTCGTTGGGTCCTCGCAGCGCGAGCTCGAACCCTCCCGGCGGCGATTGTCCCGGTCGTAGTCGGAGCACTGTCGGTGCGTCCGATATCAATGAACGTCACCCGTACCATCGGGGCGGGGGTGGTAGCTCTGGCGCTGCAGATTGGCACCAACTACGCCAACGACTACTCCGATGGCATCAAGGGAACTGACGAGAACCGCGTTGGCCCGTTTCGACTCACTGCGTCAGGTCTTGTAAAGAAGAACCTGGTGCGCACGATGGCCTTCGCCTGGTTCTTGATCGCCGCCATCGTCGGCCTGATGTTGGCGTTCTCGACCACCCTCTGGCTACTCCCCGTTGGCTTCAGCGCCGTTCTAGCCGGGTGGTTCTACACCGGTGGTCCGAAGCCCTACGGCTATTTCGGATTCGGTGAACTCTTCGTCATGATCTATTTCGGATTCGTGGCCACCGTTGGCACGGCCTATCTCCAAAATCAGCACGTCCCCGCGCGAGCTTGGTGGCTCGCGCTCATGTGCGGTTCGATGGCTTGTGCGTTGCTGGAGTCCAACAATCTGCGCGACGTTGCCGGGGATATCGAGTCCGGGAAAAAGACTCTGGCCGCGCGGTTGGGTCGAGCCCGTGCCTCGTGGCTGTACGTGGCATGTGTCCTCGGGGTCGCGGTGGGTGCCGGTGGCGCCTTGAAGTTCGGCTTTCTCTTCGGGTTGTTGTACCTGGTGCCGCTGCACCGACTGGTCTTCACCAATTTCCAGGGACGGGCATTACTGCCGCTCCTGCAGATCACGTCACACATTCAGCTCACGATCGGCGCCGGCATCGCGGTCGTACTGCTGGTTCAGTAGTTCGCGAGGAAGTCCAGAACGATTCGGCCTACCGCTTCGGGCTGCTCCAAGTGTGCGGCGTGCCCCGCATCGGGAATCAAGGCCACGTGGGCATCGGGCAGGCTCAAGCCCATTTCGAGGGCCTCTCCGGCAAACTTTTCGTCGTTGGCTCCCGCGATCAAAAGGACCGGCATGGTGAGCGTGGCGAGTTCGTCTCCGAGGAACCGCTGGGTGCCCGTTCCGCAACTCCGCAAGGATGCCGACAGTCCGGGACCATCGATACTCCGAGACTGACGCTCTTCGGGGTCGTGGGGGAGTGAGGTGAAAAGCGGTCCGGCCAGCCATTCTTCGAGAAAGAGTTCTGTCCCCACTGATTCGATTCGCTGGGCACGTTGCTCGTCGTCGGCAATGCGGTTTCGTCGATCATTGGGCGTTGGAATTCCTCGGGTGGCGCTAAGTAGCACGAGCGCTCGGATGCCGTCGGGATTTTGGAGTGCTACGTGGAGTGCAACTCTTCCACCTAGGGAGTAGCCCCCGAGGAATAGTGGCTCTGGGGGGCAGACTGCTTGAACCATACGAGCCGTGGCGTCAAGGTCGCCAGAAATCCCACTTGATTCTCCATGACCTGGAAGGTCAGGGGTCACAACTGTGTGGCTTCCTGCAACAATGGAGAGGTAGTTCCGAGCGGAGCGTCTGGTCTGAGTGAAGCCGTGTAGCCAGAGCAGCGTTTCTCCGGAGCCCTGGGAATTGAACGGTAAGGAAGGCATTGTCCATGAGCGTAGTGAGCCCCAGCGATACTCAGGCGACTTACGTCGCCACGCTGGTTGACCAGTGGATTGCCTGCGGTCTTCGCGATGTAGTTATTTGCCCTGGCTCGCGCTCGACGCCCATGACGCTCGCCCTGGCGCGACGGAGTGAACTCCAGGTCTCGGTGCGTCTAGACGAGCGTGGCGCCGGCTTCTACGCCATCGGTCGTGCTCTTGAGAGTCGGTTGCCCGTGGCCATCGTGGTGACGAGTGGCACGGCCGCCGCTGAACTTCACGCCGCTGTGGCCGAGGCCGATCAGGCCTACGTCCCTCTTATCGTCATTACGGCCGACCGCCCACCCGAGCTCCATGGCGTTGGGGCTCCGCAGACCATCCCGCAGCACGAGCTCTTCGGACCCATGGTGCGTCGTGCTCTCGATCCGGGCGTGGCGAACCCCCTGGAAGCGAACACATGGCGCGACGTAGCAACTGAACTCTGGAATGCTGCACGAGGCGTCAATGGTCGCAGTGGTCCCGTCCACCTCAACGCGGCATTTATTGAGCCACTCCTGGGCGAGGCGCAGCCACTTCCGACCATCTCGACCCAGTCGCCACAGTTTCCCCGAGCGGAGTCGCTGACTCCAGTGACCCCCGACGTGGCCGGCCAACGCGTCCTGGCCGTCTTTGGAAATGGGGCAACTGCTAACGATGTCGAGGCGGCGCGCCAGATGAACTGGGTCGTCGTGGGTGACGTCACCACTCCTCACGCAACCGCCTACGTCGATGGGTTCTTGCGTAATGAAGAGTTTGCCCGGTACGCGAAGCCAGATGTCGTGATCCGACTCGGGGGACTCGTGGCCTCCAAAGTGGTGAACGCCAAGATCAAAGCTTGGGGTGTACCAGTGATCGGCCTTGATACTGGTCGACCCGTATCGGACCCCGATCAAGTAGTTACTGAGACGTTGGCAGGCAGCGGCCTCGGCGTTGCTCCGTCTGGTGTCGCTGACGCCGCCTACAGCGAACTGTGGAGCAAGGTCGAAACTCGGGCGCATGAGAATTTCGCCGGCCTGGACCTCGAATCGAGCAAGCTCACCGAAGCACTTATTGCACGAGAGGTTGTTTGTGCGAGTAATGAGACGCAGATACCGCTGCTACTCGGATCTTCGATGCCCGTACGCGAAGTGGAGTGGTTCGCCCCGGCGCGGACCGCTCGGGTCTTTTCGAATCGTGGCGTGAACGGAATCGATGGTGTTACGTCGACGCTCTTTGGTATCGGTGCCGGTGGTGCCGCCATTGGGTTAATCGGCGACCTCACCTTTCTTCACGACGCCTCGGCCATGGTCGACCCGCCGGATGCCTCCATTGCTCTGGTCGTCGTGGCCAACAATGGTGGCCATATCTTTGACTTCTTGCCGCAGAAGAGCACCTTGGACCCCGGGGAGTTCGAACGTCTCTTCACGACTCCTCGAACCCCGCAGCCTTCGAAAGTGGCGGCTGGCTTCGGTATGACAGCAGTAGTCGTTGAAACAGTTGCCGAGTTGCGCGACGCACTCGCTGGAGCCCATGGTCACCGTGGAGTCACAGTGATTGAGGCCGTACCGAGCGCCCCCGTCTCCAACGTCGAGTTTCACGCCTGGCTAGAACGCTCCCTCTCTCGCGTGGCCAACGAATTCGTGACGCCCTCATGATTGGACTGGCCGGCAGCTTCTTTGCGGCAGCCCCCGTGGCATTTGCGGCGGGAGTTGTTTCCTTTCTCTCACCGTGTGTTCTACCGCTGCTCCCGGGTTACCTCGGATTTCTTGGTGGCGTCATGGGCCAGGGAAGTGCAAAGGCCTCGCGTGGTCGAGCGGTGCTGGGCTCACTCAGTTTCGTTTTGGGCTTCACGCTCGTCTTTCTTACGTTCGGCTACCTCTTCGGGGGCCTAGGACATCTCCTGCGCTCGCACCATCGCGGCCTCGAGATTATTTTCGGCGGGGTGACTGTCTTGCTTGGTCTCTTCTTTGCCGGGTGGTTACCACTTGGATTCCTACAACGCGAACGACGTAGCCACTTTCTCCCGCGCGCCACCTTGGCCGGCGCCTTTGTCCTCGGACTGCTCTTTGCTCTTGGTTGGACCCCGTGCATTGGCCCCACGCTGGGCGCCATCATGGGCCTAGCGGCGACGTCGAGTACGTCGACGGCGTGGCGAGGGACGGGCCTGGCATTCATCTACTGCTTGGGTCTGGGCACACCCTTTGTAGTGGCCGCCATTGCCAGCGAGTGGGCCACGGGGGTTTCTAGTGCCCTGCGTCGCAGGGGTCGACTCATTGGGGTGGTGGGCGGTACGTTTCTGGTTGCCCTCGGGGTGAGTCAAATTGCTGGCTGGTGGCCCACGATTATTCATTGGGTTCAAAATCTCTTGCCTGCCACGACGCCACCGCTCTAATTTTCAGTAGGCGTCTTCTACACTTTGACTATGGGCATACGGGAAGACTGGGAATTTCGCAACATTCTTCACCAGTTCACTGATGAGGCCATTTTTGGCCAATTGGACTCGGGGGCCGTCACGCTCTACGCCGGCTTTGATCCCACCGCGAAATCACTTCATCTGGGCAACCTGCTCCAACTGACGAGCATGCGTCGCCTCCAACTCGCGGGGAATCGGCCGATCGCCCTTGCGGGCGGGGGAACGGGCCTCATCGGTGACCCCAGCCACAAGGCCACGGAGCGCCAGCTGCTCTCGATGGATGAACTTCAAGAAAACGTCGCCGGTATCCGCCGCCAGTTGGAGAAGTTCCTGGACTTCTCCTCGGCCGCAGGCTCGAGTCAGGCCCTGCTGCTCAACAACGCTGATTGGTTGACCACCATCTCGCTTACTGATTTCCTGCGTGATACCGGTAAGCACTTCACGGTTAATCAGATGATTGCCAAAGACTCCGTCAAGAGCCGACTCGATCGCCCCGACGTGGGAATCTCCTTCACCGAATTTTCCTACATGCTGCTCCAGGCCTACGACTTCCTGCACCTCTACCAAGCACACGGCTGCACCATGCAGCTCGGTGGCTCTGACCAGTGGGGCAACATCACCATGGGTGCCGAACTCGTTCGCAAGGTGGCCGGAGGCTCGGCCTTTGGCGTGACGTCGCCCCTGCTCGTGAAATCGGACGGCACCAAGTTTGGCAAGTCTGAGTCGGGTGCGATGTATCTCGACCCCGATATGACCTCTCCCTTCGCGATGCATCAATTCTTCTTGAACACCGAAGACAGCTTGGTGATTCATCTCTTGAAATCCTTCACCTTTCTCGCACACGATGAAATCAATGAGCTCGAAGTAGCGACCAACGAACGAGCCCACGAACGCTTGGCTCAGCGCACCCTCGCCAATGAAGTTGTTGCTTACGTGCACAGTCGTGAAATAGCAGAAGCCGCCGAGCAGGCGGGTCGAGCACTCTTCTCCGAGGCGATTCGCGATCTCGACGAGGCGACGTTGATGCAAGTCATGGCCGACGCACCGTCTTCAACAGTGAGCCGTCAGTCGATCATTGACGGCAAGCCATTGCTAGATCTTCTGGTGGAGTGTGGTCTGGCGTCTTCTCGAGGTGAGTCACGGCGATTCATTGATCAAGGTGGGGTCTACCTCAATAACGTCAAGTCTGATCGGGAAACTGTCAATCTCTCCGACACACTGCACGATCGTTACGTGGTGGTCCGTCGCGGACGCCGTCAGACCCATCTCGTTGTTCTCGCGTGAAGCGACTCATTGCCCTCACCGCTATCGCGGGACTACTACTGAGTGGCTGCGGAGCTACTACCACGAAAGCCCTCACGGTGAAGTGGATGACCGAGGCTGATCAAGACAAGAGTTATAACTCCCTGCACGCCGATATCAGTAAAACCGTTAAGTATCTTCGGGCATCATCGTCCACGCAGGCCGATCTGCACACGCTCTGCAGTGTTCTAAATCTCGAGATTCACGCGGCTAATGACTATCTACCTACTCCCGACACGCAGGCCACCGACCTTTTGGCGAACGGGTACGACACCCTCGCCACGGCGACGACGCAGTGCGACCAAGCATCGACCAACCCCGCGAAGCGGACGGCTGCCATCGAGAACTTTCGTCAGGGATTCGCCGATCTGTACTTTGGGATGGAGCGTCTCTACCGAGTTCTTGGCCGGACTGGAACTCCCCGTTGAGCTAGTTGCTCGGTGGTCGCAGGTCAATCTCGAGTCGCAAAACGCCATCCTCCAGGGTCGCCGTGGCGTCGCCAATCATGGCGTAGTCCTGAAAGTCGATTCGGGCAGCCTCTATGAATCGCTGGCGATCCGCCCCTTCGATTGGCGGCAGTCCCCGGCGCTGGACCGCGTCGGCGCGCTCGCGAAAACGAAGGACCATGTCTTGGGGATTAAAGGATTCAGCCACAGCCCCATGCTATGGGCGCAGTCGAGTGGCCTGGAGTCGGTAGACTGCATGTTCGGAACTTCGTTGTTCTCAGTCTCCGTCTTGCCATATGCGGGACCAGCGAGGAGTTGATGTGAAAAAGGGTCGCCACCGTCGCTTCGTCGAAGCACGCGAATTGAAGCACACCACTGGTCCACGGGCAGTCGCCTGTGACGAGTGTGGAGCTGAGCCAGAGGACGTACACGCCGTGTGGTGTCGTGCTGAAGAAGACCGGTTTGAAGAAATTCTTGGTGGTCTACCCCGTACGCAGTTCAGCGATGACGACGATCCACTTCGTACTGAGGACTAACGCCGGCGAATAGCTGGGTGCGGTACGGGAGTTGCGTGACGTGCCGACAGGTAGTTCAGCAATGTGTCGTAGGCCTTTTGACCGACCATCGCAATAAGTTCTTCGCTCATTGAGTCGACGACACGACTCTTGCCGATGAAGGCGTCTGGCGACTCGGTGCACCACCAGTGAAATTCGTCACCGCCTTCGCCCCAGTGCTTACGGTCCCACTGCATGATGGTGGAGGTGATGTGTCCGTTGTCGGCCACTTCTTCTTCCCGGCGTAAAGGAAGTTGCCAGCAGACTTCGGGCTTGAGCGGAATATAACTTTCCCCGGTGTCCATAGACAGGACGTGGAGGGCACAGCCAGCACCGCGGTGAAAATCGGGGCGGTTCAAAAAGATGCAGGCACCTTTGACGAGTCTGGTGGTGGTGTCGCCATCCTTGTCAGTCTTGGTGATGCCATCCTTGCCCTTGTCTTTAAATTGCCACTGGTCGGCCGTGAGGCGCTTGGCGGCCTTTTCGACTCGCTTGACGTCTTGTTTGTCCACGAAGTGGGCACCGTGGCTACAGCATCCTTCGACTAGTTCTTCGGCGGGACTGGTTAAGACCCCCTGGCATCCGTTACCGAAGATGCAGGTCCAGTTGCTCTCGAGGAAAGTCACGTCAAAGACCCACGTGCGCTCCTCGTCGGCATCTTCAAAACTGATCCATTCATGGGCTTTCAGGGGCGCTTCACTCACGGAGCCAAGTTAGTGGCTGTTTTCTGCGAGATAGGTGACCTTTAGACTTTGGTCTATGACCACATCCGAGTCCACGCCACTAATTACCCTGACGCCCGAAGCGCGAACCATTGTGATGGATGCGTTGGCTAATGAAGAGAATCACGACTCGCTCGGCCTCTGGGTCGAAGTGACCGGCGTTCGTGGTGCGGGCTACTCCTACGACCTGTTTTTCCAGGATAAGGATGGACTTGAAGAGCCCGTCGAGCTTGTCCTCGATGGCGAGATCACAATCGTGGTTCCAGTAAAGAGCGCCGCGCGTCTTCGTGGATCTCGTCTCGAGTTCTCCGACGACAATGGCGGCGGACTCGTACTGGTCAATCCCAACTCTCCAACTTCAGAAGAGATGAACCCCGGAGTACCGGCCGACATCTTGGCCAAGGGCCTTGGTGGCGTTCTGGCCCAAAAGGCACTCGAAGTACTCGAAGCCGCCATTAACCCCTCCATCGCGTCACACGGTGGTCGCGCTGACCTTGTAGCTCTCGACGACGACGAAAAGGTCGCCTACGTGCGCCTCTCGGGTGGTTGCCAGGGCTGCGCCATGAGTCGGATGACTCTCTCGCAGGGAATTGAGACGACGTTAAAGGAAGAGATTCCTGTCCTCGTCGGCGTGGTCGATGTCACGGACCACGACTCAGGCTCAAACCCCTTCTACGAGCGTTAGACCTTCTGGTCCGCGAGCCGATTTTTACTAGGCTCTACCTATGTTGCGCTTCCTAACTGCCGGTGAAAGCCACGGTCCCTCGTTGACCGTGATCGTCGAAGGTCTGCCGGCTGGGCTCCCCATTTCTGTGGAGCAAATCGGTGACCAACTAGCCCGACGCCGCCTTGGTTATGGACGCGGGCCCCGTATGCGCTTTGAGCGCGACGAGATTCGCATCACCGCTGGTGTGCGCCACGGGCGAACTCTAGGGTCCCCAGTTTCGATTGAGATTCTCAATACCGAATGGCCCAAGTGGGAAGTTGAGATGTCAATCGCGCCCGGCACTCCGACGACCAAGCTGACGGCCCCACGCCCCGGTCACGCCGATCTGGTCGGTATGCAGAAATACGGATTCGACGATGCTCGTGACGTGCTGGAGCGCGCGAGCGCTCGTGAGACGACCGCGCGCGTCGCGGCCGGCGCACTCGCAAAGGCACTTCTCGCCGAATTGGGTATCGACATCGTGAGCCACGTAGTTCGTATTGGAGCAATAGCCAGTGCCTCCGAAGACCGACCTGGCCCTAAGGATCTGGACCGTATCGACGAAAGCGAAGTGCGCTGTAACAACCCCGAGGTCGAAGCGGCGATGATTACTGAAATCAAAGCGGCCGCCAAAGAAGGTGACTCCCTTGGCGGTGTCGCCGAAGTCATTGCCTACGGCGTCCCCGCGGGACTTGGCAGTCACGTGCATTGGGATCGCAAGATGGATGGCCTCCTCGCCGGCGCGCTCATGAGCATCCAGGCCGTAAAGGCCGTGGAGATTGGTGACGGCATGGCGCAGGCGACGCAGCGCGGATCTGTCGCTCACGACGCAATCGCCGTTGACACCAGCGCACACTCCAGTGGCGGCTTTATGCGCCGCACCGACCACGCCGGTGGGCTCGAAGGTGGAATGACCAGTGGTGCTCCGCTAATCGCTCGCGTTTCCATGAAGCCCTTAGCTTCATTAAACCGACCAGTCCTCGAGACTGTCGATGTTGCGACAGGCGAGTCAACGGTCTCATTTAAAGAACGTACCGACGTCACCGCCGTGCCGGCCTTGGGCGTTATTGCCGAAGCGATGACCGCACTGGTCTTAGCCAACGAAGCGCTTCGTAAGTTCGGCGGTGACTCAGTCGCCGAGTTCACGCGGAACGCAGATAACTATCTCCAGCACATGGGTGAGACCCCGAGCGCTGCTCGACCCGAGTAGCCGTGGCCCGGATTGTCTTAGTTGGACTCCCGGGCGTAGGTAAGTCCACGGTGGGCCCAGCTGTTGCAGCCGCCCTGCAGATCAACTTCGTCGACCTCGATGTCGCCATCTCGAACCAGGTGGGTTCACCCGCCTCGGAGATAATCCGCGAACAAGGCGAAACTACATTTCGCTCCTTCGAGTTAGCGGTGCTGCGCACTTTGCTCGAAGAGGACATCGTCATCGCTACCGGTGGTGGTGTGGTTGTAACTGAGGCCTGTCGCGATCTGCTGAAGCGTGAGCCGATGGTGGTATGGCTGGACGCCGAAGTCGACATTTTGATCAGTCGGGTACAAGCGGGGGATAGGCCCCTGTTGGCTGGCGGACTGGCCGTCCGACTGGGTCAGTTGCGCAGTGAGCGTTCATCGTGGTACGAAGAAGTTGCCACCAAGCAGATTGACGCCAACGGATCGCTTGATGAAGTGGTTGAACATGTTCTCGATTGCGTGAGAACATGACAGGCATGAAGGTTCCAGTTCTGCTCGCCGATCGCTCCTACATGGTCGTAGTCGGACATGGCGTGCGCGACCAACTGGCCGAAGCTATCGCCGCGAAAGCTCCTCGAGCCGCGCGGGCAGTTCTCGTTACTTCTGATTCGCTGCTTACTCAACCCTGGGCCAGTTTTGACACTGGACTTCCGACGACGACCATCACCGTGCCCGATGGAGAAGAGGCCAAGTCGGCATCGCAGGTGGAACGTCTCTGTACGGAGTTTTCCAAACTCGAACTCTCCCGTCACGACGTTGTTGTCGGTGTTGGTGGTGGCGCAGTAACCGACTTGGCGGGATTCGCCGCGGCGGTCTATCTCCGTGGTATCGCAGTTATCCACGTTGCGACTTCGCTCGTCGCCCAAGTCGACGCCGCTATTGGCGGCAAGACGGCCGTCAATTTGGTCACGGGAAAAAACTTGATGGGAGCGTTCCACCAGCCACTCGCTGTCCTCTGCGATCTCGACTGCCTCGAAACTCTGCCACCTCGAGAGATTCTCAACGGTCGTGGTGAAATCGTGAAGTGCTGCCTGCTGGACGGCTTGACGCCGCCGATGATGTCGGCCCTCTCGCTTGAAGACCAAGTGCTCTTGGCCGTCGAGTTGAAGGCCCGGATTGTTTCCGCCGACGAACGCGAAGGCGGTTTGCGGGCCCTCTTGAACTACGGCCACACGCTCGCCCACGCGATTGAGGCCCTGGAACTTGGCGGGCAAGATCTTGATATCCGTCACGGTGAGGCCGTCGCTATTGGTCTGGCCTTTGCGGTGCGTCTCGCCCGCCATCTCGGTCGCGTTGGTGATGATGCGGTGGCCAGCCACGAAGAAGCACTCAGCGTCTTTGGGTTGCATGCTGACTTGCCCCAGGGTCTTTCCATCGCTGCGCTAATCAACGCCATGGCGAAAGACAAGAAAGCCCATCACGATCTGACCTTTGTCCTGCCGGGGCCAAATGGGTTTGAAACTGTCTCGGGTATTAGTCGCAGTGATGTTGAGATTGTTCTCGAAGCATTTGGAGGAGTCAAATGAGTGGTGTAATCCTGTTTCTATCGGGTCCGAATCTGAATCTTCTGGGGGAGCGCAGCCCCGAGATCTATGGCACGGAAACCCTCGCAGACCACGAGCGTCGATTCACCGCGGTCGTGGCACCCGCCGGCTATTCGGTGCGCTCTTTGCAGTCGAACTCTGAAGCAACACTGATTGAGGCGATTCATGAGGCACGGGCGAGTGCGGTAGCAATTGTCTTCAACCCCGGTGCCCTGACCCATAGCTCATGGGCGCTGCGCGATGCGCTGGACACGTTCAACGGGCCCAAGATTGAAGTTCATCTCTCCAATCCAGCCGCCCGTGAGCCATTTCGGCACTTGTCAACAGTGGCCGGAGCGGTGAGTGGCTCTATTGCCGGCTTTGGCGCCCTCGGGTATGAATTGGCGGCTCACGCCGTCCTCGCACGCCTGAAGGCATAGGAATTCGCGCCGCAGGGCGTACACTACGGACGCACGAAATGAAGAGTTAGGTCAGTGATGCCCGCAATTTCCAGTAACGACATAAAGAACGGCGTAACGCTGAACGTTGAAGATGGTCTGTTCACCATTATCGAGTTTCAGCACGTCAAGCCCGGCAAGGGTGGCGCCTTCGTGCGCACCAAGCTACGCAACCTCCGTACCGGTCAGGTCATTGAGCGCACGTACCGTGCTGATGAGCGTCTGGAGCAGGCCATCATCGATAAGCGGGACATGCAATTCTTGTACCGCGATGGTGAGGACTATGTCTTCATGGACCAGACCAACTACGACCAAATCCCAGTTCAGGAAAAGTCTCTTGGTACGGCGGTCAATTTTCTCAAGGAGTCTGGCAAGGCTCTCGTCATCTCGCACAACGACGAAGTCATCGGCGTGGAAATGCCCGCGTCGGTCGAACTCATCATTGCCGAGACCGAACCGGGAGTTCAGGGCGATCGTGTTTCTGGTGCTCGCAAGCCTGCCACGTTGGAAACAGGTTTTGTCGTACAGGTGCCACTCTTCGTGGGGCCGGGCGAAAATATCAAGGTAGATACGCGCACCGGCGACTACATCACACGGGCCTAACCGGTGAGCGAACTGGGCGAACAACGTCACCGAGCGCGAGAACGAGCTCTTGAAGTTGCCTACGAGGCTTCAATCAAAGATCGCTCGGTTGAATCAGTTCTCACTGAGCTTCCTCTGCGTCCTGACGCGTACGCGTTCTCATTGCTCGAGACCTTCGAGGCTCACAAGGAGTGGGCCCAAGAGATCATCAGCGCACACGCCCTCGATTGGCAGTTCGACCGGATGCCACTCGTTGACCGACTCATCATGATGTTGTCTTTGTGTGAAATGCGTATGGAGGACTGCCCTCCGACTGCAGTGGTCATTGATGAAGCCGTGGAGCTGGCCAAGGCCTACTCCACTGATGGAAGCCCCAGTTTTGTGAACGGCGTGCTGTCGGCGTGTTTCGCCACGTGGCACGCGGGTAAGTAAGCAAGCTCGTAATGCTGAGAATGGCTCACGGGGTAATGCCAGGAATGGGCGAAGGGGTAGATATTCACAACCCCACCATCGTGAATATCTTTCGTGATGGACTCCACTCGAATTTTGTTTGGTTGCTAGGCATTGCTGTACTGCTCTCAGTTCTGCTTGCCCTACGAAGTGTTCGTGCCGGATTTAACTCGCCGGAATGGAGTGAACCGCGCGGACGGACAATTCTGCGAACCGGACTCGGACTGCTCTGGATTCTCGATGGAATCCTTCAGCTACAGGCG